>JBHHVT010000189.1:0-4669 GCA_046754425.1 Nitrospinota bacterium
CTTCAATTCCCCTCCTTGAAAAGGAGGGGACATTTCATGAATAATCCGGGTTAACGCAATCGATGCAAGGTTCTGTTAGGCATTTGTAAATACATATTTGATTTGGAAAGTTTACTAACTGACCGATGGATATTGCGAATAATTGGTATCGTGTCATTAATTGCCATGAACAAAATTGTTTTTGCTGTATCTGTGCTAAACACTTCCATCCATTTTAAAAGCACTTCGGTTTTATTTACATCATTATGAAAAATCTCAGCATTAAAGAAAATATCCAGAATTTCCATAGTTTTAAAAGACTTTCCCTTGTAATTGAACCAACCGCTTCCAATAAGATCTGATTCCCAATTTTGCTTTTCTCGTTTAATAAAGGCTTTATATTCTTTCGAATTTGTAAGGGAAGATAAATAATTGGCAAATTTAAAAATATTGGTCGGTTCTTTCTCTAAATAGAAATGTCGATAATCAACGTAAAAACCTTTTAAACGAAATTCATTTGGTAAATTATAACTACCGATGTAGACTCCATTGTAGTCTTTGGAAAAACTTCCACTCAGTCGTTCTAGTTTTAAATCTTTAAAATTAAGCCAAAGCATTTCAGACCTTTTTTTAAAAAGATCGATTTGATTCCAGTCTACATTTTCAGCACTAACATCTACTGGTATCAGTTTCGTATCCATAAATAATAATGCAAACTTATACGCCGCTCATCAGTAAAGTCAAGCGGGTGTGGGGCGGGAAAACGCCGCGGTTCAACTGCAAGTATGAACCAGCGACGCGGCCTACGCGACCCTTTGACAGGCTCAGATGACAGAGAAGAGTCCTGGCTACCGGGCGGACCGTGCGCTATTCCGCTACAAAGACCGGCTTTTTTACCTGGTCGGCGGCGAATGTGTAACCGAAATTTATCTCGTCACTTTTGAAGTTATCAAGCTTCTCGTCGGCAACCATTACGTATATCTTCAGGATTGCAACCTGGTTGACTACCCTTTGTTCCGGCCGGACGCTTTCGTCGAACTCGATGACGCGGTCTACCCATGCCGTAACTACGATTACCCTTGTGGGCGAATTTTCTGCACCGTCAAACCGAAATTCGATCTTGTTGATTTTCTCACTTGTGATCCTGGCAGTTCCAGAGACGAGAATACCCTTCACTTTAAGGTAAGTCTCCTGTGGCGCGGTTCTCTCTTCCATCCAGGATTGGATGTTTTCCTGATTTTCGAACAGCCGCTTATTGAACTTCGAGCTAATTTGCCAGAACGTATCCGCGTCGCTTTCGTAAAATGAGTGGACCAACTCCGTGAACATTTTTTTCGAATTGTCTTCGCTTAGTTCGCCGGCCTTTACGTCGGCTGAGAAAATCGTCATCGGCAATACCAGCATAAATATATAAATGAACCGCATCATAACCCTACTCCCAATAAACCTGTATTTCCCCCTAGAAAGTTTTGTTAACCGCCTAGTTGAATTATCGTGCTAATTGTAAAACTTTTTAACCGCCCGTGACAACCCTGTTGCAACCACCTCTGGGCGTCGTCCAGTCTGAAACGCGGGCGGGCAAAATCCGCCCTTGCAAGAGGCAGTCGGTAAATGCGCCAGCCATTTGCCAGTGTCGATACGGCATTTGCCTCCACTTGCAAGGTATTTACTTTAAGGCGATGCGTTCGGGGATGTATGTGCAGTACGGCTCCTCGGCCATATAGTCGCCCTCGTGCTCGTAGAAGGCGCGTGCGCGGCATCCCTCGCAGACCGTTTTGTACTCGCACGCCCCGCACTTGCCGCCAAGCGCGTTCGGGTCGCGCAGTTTTGCAAAGACCTCCGAATTTTCCCAGACATCCTTGAAACTTTGCTTATGGATGTTGCCCGCCTCCACCGGCAGGTATCCGCAGGGAAAGACCTGTCCCTTGTGGGAGATGAAGCATATCGCGCTGCCCGCTAGACATCCTTTCGTCATCGCCGCCATGCCGTGGGTTTTGGGGGTAATCTCTATTCCCTCCTCGGCGGCCTTCTGGCGCATGATGCGGAAGTAGTGCGGGGCGCATGTCGCCTTCGTCTCGATTTTCTTTTCCTTGCTGACTTGGTAGAACCACGAGAGTACCTCTTCGTACTTGTCCGGCTCCAGCATCTGGTCCTCTGCTATCTGCACGCCGCAGCCGACCGGCACCAGCATGAAGATGTGAAGCGCTACCGCGCCGAGGTCGATTGCGTTTTGATAGATGTCTTTAACCTGATGCACGTTATGTTTCGCTATCGTGCAGTTTATCTGCACCGGCAGACCTTCCGCCTGCAGATACTTCATCCCCTGCACGGCGCGGTCGTAGGAGCCTTTCAGCTTGCGCAGAGTATCGTGCGTTTCCCCTATACCGTCGAGCGATATGGATACGCGTTGTATGCCCGCTTCCCGTACTTTGATAGCGATATCCGGCGTCACCATCGTGCCGTTTGTGGAAAGCGCCACCGTAAGCCCCTTGCTTACCGCGTACTTGGCGATATCGAATATATCCCGCCGGAAAAGCGGTTCGCCGCCGGAAAGCACCAGAATCGGTTTGCCTACCTCCGCAAGGCCGTCTATCATTTTGCAGGATTGCTCGAATGTGAGGTCGTCTTTCATAAGCTGCCGCGCCACGTCTATCCTGCGGCAATGCGCGCATTCCAGGTTGCATCCGGCGGTAGTTTCCCAGAAGACCAGACGAACCTGATTCTTCACGTTGGACATGAATTTGTGGGCGTGCTCGTGGCCGTCCGGTCTGTCCTTGATGTCTTTATAAACGTCTTTTATGGTGCCGGGATGTCCACTACCAGGGTGTCCGCCCGGTGGGTGTCCGCCCGGATGTCCGGACACTATTTAACCCCCGCGTCGGCCTTCTTCGAAAGCAGATGGTCAGGAACGGGAAACTCCTCGCCTTTTTGTCTGAGCGCTTCAAGTTTTTCCGGTGTCAGCCCTATCTCCTCATCCGTCAGGTAACAGGCGGGGTCCGGCGCGAACGGGTCCTCGAATACCGCCGCCGCGCGTACCCTCATGGAGCCGCCGCAAGCGTTCAACCATTTGCAGACGGTACAGCGGCCTTTCAGGTAGTCGAGCCTGTTCATAAGGCCTTTCATAATAGGGTCGCTCTGGTCGAGCCAGATGTCGCCGAATTTACGTTTTTTCACATTGCCGAATGTGTGATCCTGCCAGAACTGGTCTGCATGGACGTTGCCGAAAAAGTCTATGTCTCCGAAGCCGACACCGGATGAATAGCGTCCGCCGCCGTTCCACTCCAGCATCTTCAGCACCTCTTCCGCCTTTTTGGGATCCTTTTCCTTGAGCTTCATGTAGAGGTAGACACCGTCCACGTGGTTGTCGACGGTAAGGATGTCCTTGTGCAGGCCGCGTTTATGGAAATCCTCCGTGCGCTCCAGGATGATATCCATCGCATGCCGTGTCTCCTCGTGGGTAAGGTCTTCATTCACTATTCCGCGTCCGCGTCCCGAATACACCAGGTGATAAAAACAGGCGCGCTGTATCTTTTCTTTTTCAATGAAATCGAATATTTCGTGCAGGTTTTCGTAGTTATGGCGTGTAAGCGTAAGGCGCAATCCAACGCGCTGTCCCACTGCCACGCAGTTCTGGAAGCCGGCCATTGCTTTTTTGAAGGCCCCTTCCTTGCCGCGGAACTTGTCGTTTATGTCACCTATACCGTCGAGCGATATACCTACATAGACGAATCCGCTTTCCTTAATTTTTTTAGCTACTTCCGGCGTGATGAGGACGCCGTTCGTGGAAAGCGTGCATCGAAGGCCGACGCTTTTGGCGTGGTTTACCAGTTCAAAGATGTCCGGCCTGATAAGCGGTTCGCCGCCGGAAAACAGCAGGGCGGGGATGCCGAACTCCTTCAGGTCTTCAATGAGCTTTTTGCCCTCTTCGGTGGTCAGCTCACCCGGGTAGTCTTTCGCTTCCGAGTCCGTGTAGCAGTGGATGCATTTCAGGTTGCAGGTTCGCGTGGTGTTCCACGCCGTAACCGGCTTGCGTTCGGCGGCACTTTTCGGCACGTCGTGCGCGTGTGGCATTTTGGCCATATGGCCGGACTGTTTTCCATAACGAATGGCGTCGCCCTCGTTTTCAGCTTCGCAGTATAGTTTAGATATCCCTATCATTGAATTCCTCCGATTATTGCGATCTAATTTGTACTATATCTACGCCCGCACATGGGCAGTGCAAGCCGGTGATCTTTACCGTCCGGCAAGCATTAAATAACCGGCTCTATTGAAACCGGTATGCTGTTTTCAATAATATCATATTTTCCAGAACGTAAGCGATGAACTATTTTTTCGCCGCTTCGATTTCGCGGCGTGTCAACATTGCGTTGAGTGGAACTATATTTCATGGTTTAATTAAAGATGTTTCATAAGAGCATGGAGTAATAATTGAAATCAATGCAGGATTCACTGGCCAGTGCGTTAAAATCGGTTAGCTTGGGCAAGCTCGCCGAACTTGCGAAAATTAGCGGTGAGTGGCGCTCTATCGTCGGCGAAGATTTAGCGAAAATTTGCAAGCCCGCATACATACGCGAGGAGACGCTTATAGTTGAGGTATTCGATACAGCCTTTATGGAACCACTTGAATACTTACGTCTTAATATTGTCGAGGCTATCGTGCGGCAAACCGGGAAAGAGATTGTGCGCGATG
>JBHHVT010000190.1:0-4667 GCA_046754425.1 Nitrospinota bacterium
TACGTGGGCGATGCCGGACAACTCGACTATACCTGCGCCGAACCCGATGAACGTGAACTTGAAAATTTCATCGCCGCCTGCGAAGAAATACCTGAAACTGTCTGCGTCGGCGGCGGCGAGCCGTACCGGATATCTTCAACACCGTTAGACGATACATGGAAAAGCGGATTGCGCGATTCGTTTACCGGCCCCGTTGAACCGGACCGCGTAATGGCGGTGTTGGCGCTGGCGCTGCTGGGCGGATCGGGTAAAATGCCTGGCCTCGGTTTTATAAAGGAATCGGAGTTTTATGAAAAACTGCGCGCCGGTTTCAAGTTAACCGCGGCCGGCTTCGCGCTGTTTACGCTTTTATCCGTCGGTTTTCTTTTCTACCGTCACCGGACCCAGATTCATACGCTGCGTGAGACTAAAGCAGAAATCGGCAGGATTTATAAAACGGCCGTTCCGACTGGGCGGCTTGTTAAACCAATATTCCAGCTTAAACAACGGCTTAAGGAACTAAAGGGCGGACTGGCGCGCGCCGGTTTTGGGGAAGCGGGCCGCCGGGATCTGTTGTGGATACTTAAACTGCTGTCCGAACGACTGCAAACTATCAAGGGCGCAAAAATTGACGAAATTATTTACGAGGAAAAAATAATAACCATAAAAGGAAAATCCGAAAACTTTAATTCGGTTAACCGTATAAGGGAGGCACTTGAAGCCGCTCCCGCGTTTAAAAGCGTCGAGGTTGCCGACAGCCGCGCTTTTCCCGACACCAAAAAAGTGTCGTTTAAAATGAGACTGCAATTATGAACTTGCCGGTATATCTTCGCGGATTTCGCCATAACGTTTCTGCGCAGTTAATCGGCATCGGCGCGGTTCTTATACTGTTTATAACGTTAATCGTCATGCCGCTAAACGCCCGTTCAAGAAGCATGGACAGTAAAATCGAAAAAGCGCGCAAAGACCTAAAGGAGGTCACCGCCCTGGCGAACGAATATATCAAACTCTCCGCCGCCATGCCCGTCGAACCGCATGGAAAAAGCAAGGGCGTCTCCATGAGCGGCCGCATGGAAAAGCTTGCCCGCGAACTGGCAATACAAAACAACATAAAAAGAATGACGCCAAAACTCGACGCCGAGAAAAAAAGGCAGGAAGAGCTTGCGTTGACCATTACCGACATTCATCTTGCAACCCTTGTGGATTTGCTGGAAAAGCTCTACCAATCACCAAACCCAATAAACGTGCGACGAGCCAGGTTAAAGAATGAATTTGAAAAACCGGACAGACTCGAAGTCGAACTGACGCTGACGCCGGCATTTTTATGATGTGGGAAAACCTGAAAAACTACCTGGCGGCGCCTCTGTTTTACACCGCCGTTTTTATTGCTTCTCTTATGTTGTTTGTAATTAACGGGATTGATGGAAACGCGATTGTGCCCAAACTGGAATCGCTGATTGAGCAAAACTCTAAAGCGGCTATTAGGATTGGAAGCGCCAGGCTTTCCCTGCCGGCATCGTTAACTCTTACGGACGTCACGGTCGATGATAAGGCGGGAACCACGTTGAAATTCGACAACCTTACACTGCGCCCACTATTGCTACCGCTTTTTACTGGGAGCCCCACCCTTAGGGTTGTTGTCCGAACGACCAACGGAAAGCTGGACATTGATCTTTCAACGGCAGGACTCGATACGAATCTGCGCCGGATAAAGGTAAGGGCGAATAATTTTGCGATACAGGAAATAGTGCGTAACGCGGGGGGCAATCCTCTGCCGGTCAATGGAGAATTGAACGGTAACGGCGACATTCTATTTCCGTCCGGCGCGATGACGCTGCCGGACTCTACGGGCAGCCTTACAATAAGCATTGATAATGTAAAGATAAACGGCGGCGCTTTGGGGCAGGCTCTTTTTAAAAACGTGAGCCCTAAAAAAGCTTCGTGTAAAATTGCCATTAAAAAACGGATGTTGACGACAAGTCAGTGCGAGGCGGAAACAGGTGCGGGAACGTTCGATCTGCGCGTGTCGTCACAGCTGTTGAAGTCAGTTGCCGTATCACCCCTTCGGGGTACCCTCGTGGTCACGCCCGCTGACGGACCGCTTAAGAGATTTCTCACAATTTATCCGAATCGCCGACGACCGGACGGCGGGTACCATTTCCCGTTAAAAGGGACTCTCACCAGGCCCGGTCTTGACCTATAATAATGGCTAACCTAAAAATTGGGTCCGGCTGACATGTTAAATACACATCTATATTTAAAACTGCTCCAACTTCAAAAAGGCGCGACCAGGCAGGACATTAAAAACGCCTATCGAAAAGATGCTTTCCAATTCCATCCAGATAGGAACCGCGAAAATGGCCACCTGTTTCCGTTTATTCACGAAGCATATCGAGCGTTAATGGGAAGCCATGAAAACAGACCGCAGGTTCCTGGTAAGAAACAGGCGAACCATAATCTTTCCTTCGTTAAAGATACATTCAGGAATGTAAAACCCCGGCGCAAAAAAGGTTTTTTTCCGCCGGCCCGTAAGGTAAGCGACCGGAACAGACAGTGCGAAAACTGCGACGGCTACGGCATGATCGGCAACCAGTGTCTGCCGATGGCGCCTTGCCGCGACTGCCTCGGCACGGGGCTGCGGCTAAGGTAGCCGTTTCCATTCAGCGGGTCCTTAGATAAGAAAGCGTCTCGGAAGAAAACTCCTTCGGGCTGACGCCAAATACTTTCCTGTACTCCATTTCCGGTACCGTATTTCCCTGCATAAGCATCTCTATCTGGTAGTGAGTAACGGGAAAAAATGAAAACGACCCCATTAGCGCCACCAAAGGCCTTACAGTAAACCACGGCACATAGATTTTTCGCCTCACCGGAATGTTCATCGCGATGCAGATGATATCCAGGATCGTGTTGTAGGATATTGTTTCGCGGCCGCCCAGATGAAAAATTCGTTTGACCGCTTCAGGGTTATCTACCGCAAGGGCAAAACACGAGGTTACGTCATCCAGATGGATTGGCTGGAGACGGTACTCTCCATTTCCAAAAACCGGCGCAAAAGGAGAGCGGCGCAGTATGTTTGATATCTGCGTGCAGAACTCCATTTTGCCCGCGGACGGCGGGCCGAATATAAGCGACGGCCTGAATATCGTCCAGTCCATACCGGATGATTTAACCAGAACCTCCGCTTCATATTTCGTTCGTTGGTATTCGGTTATGCCTTTACGCGCGGCGCCGTTCGCGCTCATCTGTATAAACCTCTTTATACCTGAATTTTGTGCCGCCTTTAACAGGTTTTGCGTCGCTTCCACATGAAGTTTTCTAAATGTAATGCCTCTTGAATGGTACGACCTGATTATTCCTATCAGGTTAATCACCGCATCCGCCCCTTTTAACTTATCGGCCAGCCCCTTGGGTTCGGTCGCATCACCTTTTAAAACGCTGACCGCAAGCGGCAGGCGCACCTTTTCCGGGTTTCGCGCCAGGCATATAACCTCGTGTCCTGTCTCAAGAAGTTTTGCGACCACGCTCAGCCCGACAAACCCTGTTCCACCCGCAACAAATACCTTCATGGTTATTACAATTAGTATCGATTTGGTTTCATTTTAACGCTGAGAATGCACATTGATTAAAGTGTAAACCTAAACGGGATTGCCGATGTGATTTTATTGACCGTTAAGGTATGGTTTAATGCTTAAGCTATTGAATTGATTTTAAACTATTAGACGACAAATATCTTTTTTAATGGAAATGGATAATTTCAAAGTAGACATCGCCGGCTGGTTTTTTGAAAGCTGGCGGATTTTCAAAAGCGGGTGGCAGGTCTATATGCTTACCGCGCTGTTTTTCGTGATAGTCAATATCCTTGCCCAGGTGATCCCTTTCGGCGGCATAATAGTTTCCGGTCCGCTGATTTGCGGAATATTCCTGGTAATCAACGACCACCTTGAGGGCAGGGAATACAAACTGGGCAGGCTATTCTCTGGCTTCGCCTACTTTGTGCCGGCATTTTCATCTTCATTACTGATATTTCTTTTTACCGTAATGGGACTGACGCTGCTGATAATTCCAGGGCTTATAATCGGATCCTGGTATATATTTACCTACCTGTTTATCATCGACCGCGGGATGGATTTTTGGCCGGCCATGGAAGCCAGCAGAAAACTGGCCTTTAACGATATTGTGGGCTTTGCGCTTTTCTTTTTGGTAATCGGTATATTAAACTTCCTGGGGCTTCTTTTCTTTTTCGTCGGAACGCTGGTAACAGTGCCGCTTACCTTCATCGCAACCTACGTCGCATACCGCAAACTGGCCGGACTGCACAAACTAGCCTCCGACCACGTCATTACTAACAGAACCGAATCGACATAATCATACAGGACCAAAAAATTCGGTGGGCCGCAATTTAATATTTTACAGTTGCTATAATCGCGTGATGCGTCACCGCCTTTTTGTTCCATTGATTCTAATCATCGCCACGCTGGCACTGTTCGGGCCCGCGATAGGTTTCGACTTTGTCAACTGGGACGACAACCGTTTTTTGTATGAAAGCCGCTCAATTAATCCGCCCAGCATGGAAAATGCGCTTAACTTGTGGACGAAGCCGGACAGAGGCCTGTATATTCCGCTAACCGGCAGTGCATGGTCCCTGCTTGCATGGCTGTCGCACTTTTTACCGGCGGAGCCTTATGTAC
>JBHHVT010000191.1:0-4623 GCA_046754425.1 Nitrospinota bacterium
GCAGCTTAACAAAATCTTCACGCCCTCGATGAACCCGATGTACTATCTTGGGGCCATAACATTTTTCTTTTTCCTGATTGTGGTTGTTTCAGGAATCTATCTTTTTTTGTTTTATGAAATGAACCCGGCGGGCGCGTATGATTCGGTTAAATACATAACGGAAACCCAGAAAAACTACGGCGGTGTAATCCGCTCACTTCACCGCTACGGCTCAGACGGGCTGGTTATCGTTATCGTGATTCATATCCTTCAGGTCTTTTTCTCGGACAGGTTCCGTAAATACCGATGGGTGGCATGGGTAAGCGGCGTTTTCATTCTTCCACCAATTTGGTTCGATGGAATCACCGGATATTTGATGGTTTGGGACGAAAAGTCCCAGATAATGGCACACCTTCTGGCATCTTTTTTCGACGGGCTGCCGATATTTTCGCAGCCGATTTCAAGGAACTTCCTGTACGACACGTCGGTAACACCTACGCTTTTTCTCGTTATGTCATTTGTTCATATATCCATTCCTGTACTTCTGCTTATTCTCGTATGGGTGCATTGTATGAGGATATCCAGGCCTCTTATCAACCCTCCGGCACAATCGGCCGTTACAATCGTAGCCGCACTTTTGCTTATATCACTTCTAAAACCTGTCGCAAGCGAAGGGCCGGCGAAGATGAGCCTTCTTGTCGGGGAGGTGGAGATAGACTGGTTTTATATGTTTGCTTTCCCGATAATGAATATGTTTAACCTTTCAATGGGATGGATATGGGTGACGGCTATCGCCGGCTTTGCCATTTTCACCTCCTTCCCATGGATCATTAAAAGTCCCGCAAAGCCGAAAGAAGAAAAGGACGACAAAAGCCTGGTTATTCCGATGGTGGTTCCTGAAGTGGACCTTAGCCGATGCACGGGGTGCAATATATGTCTGGAAGTATGCCCGTTTTTGGCCATAAGTATCGTACCCAGAAGTGACGGCCGTTCCCATGAATCCGAAGTGAAAATTCTTTCAGAACGCTGTTCGGAGAGCGGCTTTTGCGTCGCGGCCTGTCCCTTTGACGCCCTTACTATAGGAGAGTTTTCAGAAACGAGCGTCGGCAAAAGAATAAATGATATTTTTGCCGAGAAAAAGGGTGAGGTAAAGCCTGCGGTTATGGTTTTCGTTTGTGAACGCAGTCTGGACGTGGCGTCCTTCCTTTCGCCTGATATGACTACGCTTGCCGATAACACTGACGCGGCGGCAACGATTATTCCCTGCATCGGCTTCCTCGGCCCTTCGATAATCGAGTCAACCTTTAAGGCAGGAGCTTTGGGGATAGCCGTGGTCGGGTGCAGGTCACTAGACTGCCATTATCGTGAAGGACGCCGCAGAGTCAAAAAAGGCTTCAGTACGGAACAGGAACTTTTCCCGGTGGAGGAAATGAAACATCCAAACATACAAATTTTTCATATCTCGCGGTTCCAACTGGCTAAATTGGAAAATGATATTGAAGAGTTTATTGAAGAAATAAAAGCAGGGCCTCATAAAGTCTCAGGGCCGCCAAAATGATTAAAAAAAGGCTTTCACTTTCCGGCAGACTTGTATTTTTCATTCCCGCAATTATTGTTTATTTTTTCTCTACAACGCCAACATATACTTTCAGCGACGTTGATGAGTCGAGTCTTGTAATTGGCCTGAAGCATATCACCGATAAAGCTCATATCTGCACCGAAGAAGAAGTTCGTCAGTTTTTGGAAAATGAGTTGAAAACAAAACTTCCACATCTAAGAAAAAGGGCCTCTGCCTGCGGAAGCCGGGAAAGAGTGCCGCTTAAACTCATGGTTTTGCTTGACGGCAGGGAACTTGTAAACAGGGAATACCAGCCGTCCGGACTTTATAACGACGGCAACACGTTTGTTTACGAAAAGTTCAGGATTAGATCGGGAGAACACAACATAAAAGTAGAAATGCGTGATTCCAAAAAGGATAAAAAAGACAGGTACGATTACAGTTTTACGAAATCCATAAATTTCACCCCCAAACGTGTGGTGGTTCTTGATTTCGATCCAATGAAAAAAGTCTTCATGGTAAACTGACTTTCAATCATCGCGCTTACAAAGGTCTTCATTAACCGTATTGGCAACATTCCTGATATTTCCAGGTTCTGAGAATATTTCGGGGACGACTGTTTAAGTGTGAAATTAATAATGATCAGCTCTAACTGGAATTGCATCCTCACAAAAGGTTTTAATTCCATCGTAGTAATCTTAAGCCGTTGAATATGACCAATAGGGACGCGCCCATATCGGCGGCTATGGCCATCCATAGAGTGGCTGCCCCAACCAAGGCCAAAATTATAAAAACCAGTTTTAAGCCGAGGGCAAAAATAATATTCTGCTTAATCGCACTTAGCGTTCGGCGGGAATGATTGATAAGCCAGGGAAGTTTTCGTAAATCATCGGTCATGAGAGCTATATCGGCTGTTTCTATAGCGGCGTCCGTCCCTATGGCTCCCATCGCTATTCCCATGGTTGATGCCGCCATTGCAGGGGCGTCGTTAACACCATCGCCGACCATTGCCGTTTTCCCGAAAATTTCCGTCAGTTTTGCGACTTCTTTTACCTTTTCTTCGGGCAGCAGTTCGGATTTGTAGCTATCAACATTTATGATGTTTGCCACGGCCTCGGCTGTTCGCTGGTTATCACCTGTAAGCATGACGACCTGTGATATCCCGATGGTTTTGAGAGACTGAACGGCCTCCCTTGCTTCATCGCGTATCGTATCCGCGAGAGAAATTAACCCGCACACATGTTTTTCGGAAAAGATGCACACAATCGAATGGCCCGAAGACTCCAAAGCAATAGCGGTTTTATGAGTTTTATCATCCTCTATCCCTTTTTCCTCCATCAGGCGGTGGCTGCCGATACAATAGTCCTTTCCATCTATTTTTCCTGTTGCGCCCTTGCCCGGCATGACGGTAAAGTTTTCAGCCGGTGTTATGTCTATGCCCATAGATTCGGCCTCGTTCAAAACCGCACGCGCCAATGGATGTGTACTGTGCGCTTCCAGCGCGGCGGCATACTCCAGTAGCTGCTCTTTCGTATGTCCGTTGAGGGGGATGACTTCCTGTACGGCGGGCCGACCATAGGTCAGCGTGCCAGTCTTATCAAGCGCAATGCCATTTAATTGCGCGGGTATTTCAAGGTATACGCCGCCCTTAATCAGTACTCCGGCTTTTGCGGCGGCGGTCAGCCCCGCAACTATGCTTACCGGTGTGGATATCACCAGGGCGCACGGACACGCGATTACAAGTATCACCAGCGCCTGATAAAACCAGCCGACCCACGCACCGCCGAATACAAGCGGGGGAATAACGGCAATTATTACTGCCAGAGCCATCATCGCGGGCGTGTAGTAGCGGGCAAATTTTTCAACCCACTGTTCGCTTGGAGCGCGATGCGATTGCGCCTCCTCTACCAACTGAATAATTCTGGACAGCGTCGTATCCTTTGCCGCCTTTGTGGATTTGAACTCAAAAGCGCCATCGCCGTTAATGGTTCCCGCGAACACTTCCGCTCCCGGCGTTTTGTTAACAGGAATAGACTCACCGGTAATCGGGGCCTGATTAACCGCTGTCGAGCCTTTGGTAATCAGGCCGTCCAGCGGAATCTTCTCGCCCGGTCGGACGATAAGAACCGACCCGACAGGGACTTCGTTCACACCTGTTTCCACTAACTTGCCGCTTTCCATGGAGACGATGCGGGCCGTTTCCGGGGATAGATCGACCAGCGCTTTTATCGCCTTGCGTGCGCGCTCCACGCTCCACGACTCAAGGAGTAAGGCAAGCGAGAAAAGGAATGAAACGGCCGCCGCCTCAAACAACTCACCGATTGAAATTGCGCCTGTAACGGCGATGGCCATAAGAAGATTCATTTCGGGCCTGAATTTTCGCGCGGCGAAGACGGCTTTTGGCGCTATGAACCACCCGCCTGTAACGACCGCTGAAAGATAAAATATTGCGGTAAACAGCGGAAGCTCATGCCCATCGGTTCCGTCCGCCGCAAGAGCGTCAATAAAACCGTGACGATATGCGTGCAGTAAGAAGCCGAAGAATAATAGAAGTCCGCTTGCGGTACAGGTTGCTGTCCTGCCGTATTGTTTCCAAAATCCTTCTTCAATGGGGCACAGTTCGCTATCGCAAAATTCCAGCCATGGAACGGCCTCCATGCCGGTTTTGGCAACCGCTCGCCGAATAGCGTCTGTTGTTACGACTTCATCGGTTATTGCAACTGTCATCTTCCCTTCAATAATATTGAAGGACAGATTATCTTCGCCGCCTGCCAACGGACCCACTTCCGTTTTTAGAAGCGCCACCTCATCGGCGCAATCCATGCCGTGGATTTTAAAAGAAATCGATTCGGGCATAATATTATCGATTCAGGATTCAATGGACTTCAAATGATGCTCATGCTTTTTTCAAACGGCGCTTTCTCCGCGTTCTCCCGTTTCTATGCGTACGGATGTTTCCACGTTTGTAACGTAAATCTTGCCGTCGCCGCGAAGGCCGGTATGCGCATTCTTCTCAATGATTGAAATAATTTCATTTACTATCTCATCGGTACAGACGATTTCAATCTTCACATGCGGGACATTAT
>JBHHVT010000192.1:0-4619 GCA_046754425.1 Nitrospinota bacterium
CCTCGCCTGTTGCCATGTACAGCCGAGGGCGGCTGTACTACCAGAAGCAACCACCCCTAGCCCCTCCTTTCCAACAAAGGAGGGGAGAACACATCGTGAAACTATCTTTTTTTTAATCGACACTTTACCTTGCGTCTTACTTACTTCCGTTGTTGCTTACGTCGCCTATCTTGATTGCGCACAGTGACGAGCACATTGTGCAGACATCCTCGTCTTCCGGTTTGGAGCTTTCCCTGAACTCCCCAGCCCTTTTGGGGTCTATGGCCGCGCTTATCTGTCCCTTCCAGTCGAGCTTTTTTCTTGTGCGAGCCATCTTATTGTCCGCCTCCATCGCTTTAGGTATCCCCTTGCATATATCGGCGGCATGGGCGGCAATCCTCGCCGCTATCACGCCTTCGCGTATATCCTCCGCCTTGGGCAGGCGCAGATGTTCGGACGGTGTGACCACGCACAAGAAATCCGCGCCCGCCCTTGCGGCAATCGCGCCGCCTATCGCGGCTGTAATGTGGTCGTAACCGGGCGCGATGTCCGTTACAAGCGGACCGAGAACGTAAAACGGTGCGCCGCCGCAAAGCCGTTTTTGTAAAATGATGGTTGACTCAATCTGATCCATCGGCATGTGGCCGGGACCTTCTATCATCACCTGCACCCCTGCCCTGCGCGCGCGGTCGGCAAGCTCTCCCAGGATTATCGTCTCCTGAACCTGCCCCCTGTCGGACGCATCGGCCAGACAGCCGGGTCGAAGGCCGTCGCCGAGCGAAAGCGTCATGTCGTACTCTTTCGCTATCTCCAACAGCCTGTCAAACTGCTCATAAAGCGGGTTTTCCTTGCCTGTATATTTCATCCACCTTGCGGTGATGGCTCCGCCGCGGCTGACTATATCGAGAAGTCTGCCTTCGTCTTCTATCCGTTTAACAGATTCGCGGGTTACGCCGCAGTGGACGGTAATATAGTCGACGCCGTCCCTGCCGTGCTCTTCAATCACTTTAAAAAGGTCGTCGGCTTTAAGTTTGGCGAGGTGACTGCCGTTGGACGATATTCCGCAGACAGCCTGATAGATGGGAACCGTCCCGACAGGCACCGTCGACCGGCTGATAATCTCAGCGCGTATGGCGGGTATATCCCCGCCTGTGGAGAGGTCCATCACCGTATCGGCTCCCGCCTCTATCGCGGCGGCAAGTTTTTCCAGTTCATATTCCGCAAGTGATTCGTCCGCGGAGGTGCCGAGGTTCGCGTTAGTCTTCGTGCTCATTTTACGGCCGATGCCGATGCCGCGAAAACTTCGCCTGTTATTAAACGGAATTACCACGCTGCCCTCCGCCACAAGCCCTACCAGCTCTTCCGGGGAGATATGCTCGTCTTCGGCCACCTGTCTCATCTGCTCGGTGATCTCGCCGCTTTTTGCGGCCATAAGCTGCGTTGCCATTTTTTTCTCCTTTTTGCTATGCGGTCACTATCGCTCTACCAGTGCACTCTATCCTGCAATTACCGGACGCACGCGGGGAGGGAGATTATGAAGCTAACGCGGCGCATTCCCTCCGCCGGAACTACCCGGATCAGGTTCCAGGGGTTGCAAATAGCCGGTTGCCTAACCTGCCCGGTGAAGAGCTGCATATAATGTAGCTTCCCGCCAAGTCAGGGTTGCAGACCAGTCAGGCTCTCAGTACCGCCTTATGGGCGAAACACCCCCTGCGCTGATGGGAAAATGATACAACAATTCCGCCTGGTTTACCCGAATTTTCCGTTTTGCGACCATGTGACAGTTACATGCCCAAATAGCTTCCATGTTGGCGGCACCGGCGTCTCGCAGGTGCCGCCTGCCGTTTCGCGTTACCTGACAGCAGCAGATTTACTATGCCTCTGTTTTAGGCATAATATTTACAGCATGCTTATTATATAGGCATACAAATACCAGTTGAATCTATATCTGTTTGAAATACTGTGTGATTCCTATTGGCATTGCACTTGCTATATAGACACGAAAGCATTGACTAAGAGGGACAATGCGGGGAGAAATTTTTATTTTTATTTACTAATTTTGGGAGGAAGCAGATGAAAAAGCTTTTACTAAACATTTTCTTGGGACTTGCCACGATTCTGGCGCTTTCCGCGGGCGCGCAGGCGCAGGAGACTCAAATTTCCGGCTTCGTGGACATGAGCTATTTCTCGAATAACAATGACGATACCAGTACGGCCGCCGTTGAAGATACTAACACGTTCGGGATGGATCAGGCGGAACTGGACATCACGCACACGGTAAACGAAAAGGCATCGCTGAGGTTCGACATCGAGTCGTCAAGCGACACCAGCCTCAGCATCGAACAGGGTTATATATTGGTAAACGCCGGCGCGGCAACGCTTACGTTCGGAAAATTCAACGCGCCTATCGGATGGGAGCTTCTCGACGCCCCGGATATGTACCAGTACTCGCACTCGATGGTATTCGACAACGGCCTTCCGACTAACCTGACGGGAGTCATGGTCTCCGGCGGCAGCGGGATATTCGACATCAGCGTCTACTTCGTTAACGGCTGGGACAAAAACGGCGACGACAACAAGGAGAGAACGATAGGCACACGCGTTGGGCTTACGACGAGCGAAGCACTGAACATCGGCCTCAGCTACATAAGCGGCAAGGAAGGCCCGGAGGACGATCCCGCCACAGGTGCGATCGAAAAACCGCTCGGTCTTACCGTAACGGACATTGACCTTACCTACACGCCCACCGAACAGTTCACTCTGGGCGCGGAATACAACATGGGCACTCATAAAGAGTCTTCCACCGTCACCGCCGGCGACGACGCTACCTGGAACGGCTACCTGGTGACGGCGCATTACAATTTCAACGATACATGGGGCCTTACCCTCAGGTATGACGCCTTTAATGACGAAGACGGTGAGCGTCTCGGCGGCGGCGTCGGCAAGGAGAAAAGGAACGCGTTGACTATAGCGCCAACCTTTTCGATTGCGGAAGGGCTTGGCGGCCTTATCGAATTCAAAACAACGAAGTCCGACAAGAAGCCGTACACAGACTCAAGCGGCAATGCAACCGACAGCGAGACGACACTCGCGGCCGAACTCACCTTTTCATTTTAACGGGGTGAACTGATGAAAAAGATAGTAGCCATAATCAAGCCTTTCAAGCTTGAAGAAGTAAAGGAAAAGCTCGTCGCAATCGGCGTTCAGGGAATGACAATTACCGAGGTAAAAGGTTTCGGTCGGCAAAAGGGCCACACGGAACTCTATCGCGGCACTGAGTACACGATCGACTTCCTTCCGAAAATCCAGATGGAGATAGTCGTGCCTGAGGAAATTACCGAAAAGGCGGTGGACGCAATTGTTGAGGGCGCCGCAACGGGTCAGGTCGGCGACGGAAAGATATTCGTTTCCGCCATCGAGGAAACAATCCGTATCCGCACGAAAGAACGCGGCAAGGAGGCCATCTAATGAAAACCTCAATGAGAAAGTTACTGTTAGGGCTACCGGTCTTTTTGACCGGGCTGTTTTGTACAGCATCCGTTTCGTTTGCCGGAGAGGAGGCCGCGTCGAAGATAGATTCTGGTGATACCGCCTGGATGCTCATCTCGTCGGCGCTGGTTATGCTCATGATTCCGGGCCTTGCCCTTTTCTACGGCGGCCTTTCAAGGCGCAAAAATGTGCTGAATTCAATCATGATGAGTTTTGTCGCGCTGGGCGTGATAACCATTCAGTGGATACTCTGGGGTTACAGCCTTGCATTTGGCGACGACATCGGCGGATTCATAGGGGATCTGAAGTTCTTCGCGCTAAGCGGCGTCGACCTTGCCCCGTCGGGTTTCGCGGAGACGATTCCCCACCAGGCGTTCATGGTCTTTCAGATGATGTTTGCAATCATCACTCCCGCACTTATAACCGGCGCGTTCGCCGAGAGATTCAAGTTCAGCACCTATCTGGTTTTTATAGTCGTTTGGGCGACGCTGGTATACGATCCGCTCTGTCACTGGGTATGGGGCGGTGGCTGGGTAGGCGGCATGGGCGCTCTCGACTTTGCGGGCGGTCTTGTTGTCCATATCAGCTCAGGCGTATCGGGTCTTGCGTGCGCCCTGGTTTTAGGAAAACGCAAAGGTTACCCCACTGAGCCGATGCCTCCGCATAATATGACGCTGGTTATACTCGGCGCTGCGCTGCTTTGGTTCGGATGGTTCGGATTTAACGCGGGAAGCGCTCTCTCATCCGGCTCCGGAGCGACAGGAGCATTTGTAACGACACAGATCGCGACCGGAGCGGCAGTATTGGGCTGGGTAATCGCGGAATGGATGCACGACGGCAAACCGACGGTACTGGGCGCCGCTTCAGGCGCCGTGGCCGGACTCGTAGCGATTACTCCGGCGGCCGGGTTTATCGGACCTATCTCTTCAATAGTTGTAGGCGGCGTGGCGGGTGCTCTCTGCTACACGGCGGTAGTTGCGAAAGGAAAATTCGGATATGACGATTCGCTAGACGCGTTCGGCATACACGGCATCGGCGGAACATGGGGCGCAATCGCCACCGGCCTTTTCGCTGTAGCGGCGGTAGGCGGCGCGGACGGCCTCTTTTTCGGCAACGCGGGCCAACTGGTAACGCAACTCGTCAGTATCGCT
>JBHHVT010000193.1:0-4613 GCA_046754425.1 Nitrospinota bacterium
GCTGTCCCCCGCGGTTTTCAGCGTTTCGGATAACGGAGGTAAAAACTCGTTCATTGGAGCAGTGGATGAACTTGTAAAATCAATAAAAATTGGCGGGGAGCCGGTATCAAACGGCGTGGAAGCCAGAAACGCACTTGAACTAATCCTTTCGATGTATAAATCCGCATCGCAAGGCGGGAAAAAAATCCATATCCGGGCCGGAAACTGCAATTGACTTTGCAGGGAAGCAAGCCGGTAGTCATCATTCAGGCGCGCATGGCGTCAACCCGCCTGCCGGGAAAAATGATGATGGAACTCGCTGAAAAAGCGCTGATTGATTGGGTAGTGGAATCTGCAAAAGCAATTAAAAATGCACGGTCGATAGTTGTCGCGACGACCGCCAATGAAGAGGACTCGTCTTTGGCAAATCATATAGAACAGTTTGGCGTAAACTGCTATCGCGGTTCTTCCGAGGATGTCCTGGACAGATTCTATAATGCCGCCCTGGAATATGACGCGGATCCGATTATCAGGCTTTGCGGCGACTCACCGCTTGTATCATCGGAATATATCGACCAGATGATTGAACGTCACATTAAGACAGGTTCTGACCTCACACACGGAAACACGGGCGCTCCCCTCGGAACGGCGGGAGAGGTAATATCGTTTACAGCGTTAAAAACCATGCACGACAATGCCAAAAGTAGTTATCAACGTGAACATGTAACGCCTTACATCCATGAACATCCGGCGCAGTTCAAAATCACAACTCCTAATGCACCGGACTGGCTGCGTTGCGCCCACCGCCTTACGATAGACGAAGTGGCAGATTTAAAGATGTTTCAAATGTTGTTGCGGGAACTCCAACTTAAAAAATTAAGGTGCGACCTGAAAAACGCGATCCACGTATTAAGTAAACGTCCCGATATTGCCGAAATAAACCGGGCGGTTATTCAAAGAAACTGGCGCCACGAAAAATAACGTAAACGAATTTACCGCGTCAGTTATCAACCGGTGATTGCCCCCATACCACGGAACCTCTTACGCCGTTGTTGTACTATCTGCTCCGGCGTAGATGAAGCCATCTGATCAAGCTGCCGCATGATTGCTCCCTTTAACGAACGCGACATCTCCTTCACGTCACGGTGCGCGCCGCCAAGCGGTTCGGTAATAACTTCATCTATCAAACCCTGATTCAGAAGGTCCGCGGCCGTCAGCGCCATGGAGTCAGCCGCTTCAACTATCTTTGACTGGTCCTTCCAAAGTATAGCTGCGCATCCCTCCGGTGAGATGACCGAGTAGACGGAATTTTCCAGCATCAGCGCCCTATTCCCAACACCGAGCGCTAACGCGCCGCCGCTGCCGCCCTCCCCTATAACTATAGTTATAATCGGCACTTTTATTTTTGCCATTTCAATAAGGTTACGCGCCACCGCCTCGGCCTGCCCCCTCTCCTCGGCACCAATGCCCGGATATGCGCCGGGTGTATCCAGCATTGTAATGATAGGCGCCTGGAATTTCTCGGCAAGGTACATCATTCGAAGAGCCTTTCTATACCCTTCAGGATGCGCCATGCCGAAGTTACGGTACATTTTTTCATTTGTATCCCGTCCCTTTTGCTGCCCGATGAACATTACCGTTCTGTCGTCCATTGTTGCGAAGCCGGTTATTATGGATGGCCCGTCACCGAAATGCCTATCGCCGTGCTGTTCAATAAAATCAGTTGATATTTCGTTTATATAGTCAAGTGCGTAGGGTCTTTGCGGATGCCGAGCAAGCTGGGTCCTTTGCCACCTGCCAAGATTTAGAAAAGTATCTTTTTTAAGTTCGTTGAGCGTGCGCTGCATATTCTGAATCTTGTCGGAGTAATCCACGTCCTCCTTGCCGCTAAGGGCGCGCAGCTCTTCCAGCTTTTGCTCCAACTCTACAATCGGTTTTTCAAAGTCAAGCGCGTGATTCGCCATATTGGGGATTCTATCAAAATCCGTGGATTACGCAAAACCGCCGATATCGATACCGGAGCGTTTTTACTCACACAACGAAGTGGCGTACAGTGTTCCCTCGTACTTCAGCTCTGTTATTCTCCCGTCGTCCTGACGAATATTGACATAAGCCGTTGCCGAACTTCCATCGTTGAAAAACAGCTGGATGTTGTTTCCCTTTACTCGGTATCTGCCCGTCTCGCCGACGCCACCGCCGCCACCGCCATAATACAAGCCTGCGTCACCGCTGAAAGAGGACGAGGACCCATATTTGAAACCGCCCCTCCCATCGAAACTCGCCCAGCCGGTGGAGGAGGATGAACTGTTACCGTAACTGCTTCTGGAACCGGACCACGAACACAACGTCCCCTGAAGCAGATATTCCTCTCCACCCGGATTTCCGCCTCTTGCCGAATCGGCGCCCGGTTGGCCTCTATTATTATCGCCCCACGCTCCCGTCCCGGCGTTTCCTTTTTGCGCACTAAGATCCAGATTCAGCTTTGCGTCACTGTTTTTCAGAAATATCTCCGATTTCGCCTCGCCCACGCGGATAACATAATGACCGGAAGCCAGTTTGGTGAACTTGTAATACCCGAAAAGGTTCGTCTTGTCGCTGTCTATCAACTCGCCGCTTTTACCGTCATAAAGCATTACCACAACGTTCATAGCCGGGAAAGAAGGATTTTGCGCAATAAAACCGGATAACTTATAAATACCTTCCGCTCTGGGCGCGGCAACGCCCGAAGGCGGACTCAACTGCGCGGATGGGGAAGCGCTCGTCCCGACTACCGAAAATGGAACGATCGTGGCCAGTTTGCCGTCTATGTATATATCGACTCTGTATTTTCCAACCGGCCAGCCCGTGTCCGGTTTTGTAAGCGTAAACAGGGCCTTTTCATCCGTCTCCTTGAGTACGAGTTCAAGGGTACCTATCTTTAAATTGGGAGTGCCGGGAACGTCGATGCCTATCCAATCCGCTTTTATTTTTGTACCCGCCCGCACGTTTTCCAGCCCAAGGACGGTGTGAATTTCCGCCGTATCCGGACTGAACTTGTCCGTTACGTTAATCGGTATCGTTCCAGGCTCCGCTACCGCCTTGCTGGTTGTAATGGAAGCGATGCGAATTGCATAAACATTCGACGGCAGGAATGAAAGCATGAAAGTTGAAATAACAATGGCCCTGATTATGTGACGTAACATCATTAATCTGTCCCCTTACCGGTTTGCCCGGTCAAATTATAACACTTTCATACATCCTAGCATACATCCTGGGGGAATCCCAACCGCGCGATGGTTTAGTTAAAAACGATGATATATACCTTTACGCCGGTCGACCGATTATGTAGAGTTTATGAATGACAAAAGTAAAACTTTATACATCTCATTTCTGCGGGGACTGCGTTGCCGCCAAATATTTCCTTACAAAAAGAGGAATAGAGTTTGAGGAGATCGATATTACAAACAACCGGGATGCGGTCGAGACAATTATCGCCGCGCGCGGCAAACGGGTAACGCCCACGCTGGAATTTAACGGAAACTTCATTGACGGCCATAGGTTCGACCCTGATAAATTTGAAAAAGACCTAGCGAAACTCTTGGGTTAAAACTTTCAAGAGCAGTATACGGAGTTGGGGCCGAGAATGTTTTCCATTTCGGAAAGGAACCTCTCACTGGCGACTACCTTGTATCTTTCCGAGGCGTCTACAAGGACTCTTTTTTTATCCGGGAAGGTGAAGTGCAGCGTAAGCGTACTGCGCCCCCTGTGTTTTTCCGCAACGCTCTTTATTTGATTAAGGGTCGGCTCTTCCAGACCCAGAAGGTTTATGTTTAGATGTATTGAGTTGGTGAATTTTTCCTGCGCCGCGCGAAGGGGCAGAAGCTCTTCCGCTATCACCTTCACGTCGTTTTCGTTTCTGTCTATGCGGCCGCGCACGAAAAACGGCTCGCTGCTTTCCAGCAGAACCGAGCTATTCTTGTACGTATCGGGCCAGATGATAAGTTTTGCCGAACCGGAAAGGTCCTCCAGCGTCACGTACGCCATCCGCTCCTTTTTTTTGGTTAGCTGTGTTTTCATCAGGCTGACGACGCCGCAAAGGCGCACCTCCTGCTTGTTTGCCGTTTCACCCAGGTCGACGGACTGGTGCGTGGCAAGACGCTTAATCTCCTTTTGATATTTCGCGAGCGGGTGTCCGGTTATGAAAAACCCAAGCGTCTCCTTCTCCCCTTCGAGCCGCGCATGCTCCGGCCATTGAGGCTTGTCCGGCATCAACCTTTTCAACAGGTCGTCTTCCGACTCCGCTTGCGCAAAGAGGTTCGACTGTCCGGTGGCTTTATCGTCGCGTGTGCGTCCCGCCTCGTCCAATACGTTTTGCAATGCGTCAAAGGGTGCGGAGCGGTTTGAGTGGATCGAATCGAAAGCGCCGCACTTAATCAGCGCCTCGCAAACCCTGCGGTTGACTTGACGCATATCGACGCGCCTTGCAAAGTCGAGAATCGATTTAAAATCGCCGCCTTCGCCGCGCGCCCTTATGATTTCGCCAACGGCGTTTTGACCGACGTTTTTCACCGCCGCCAGGCCGAATACTATACTATCCCCATCAACGCCGAACTGCTGCCCGCTCCTGTTTATATCCGGCGGCCTGATATTAATTC
>JBHHVT010000194.1:0-4591 GCA_046754425.1 Nitrospinota bacterium
TTAACATATTGATATATAAGGAATATAATTTTAATAGTCAGGCGCGGATTTAAATTTAATCCTGCGACATTGTAAAGGAAATAGACATCCAATTGCCAGACCAGATTGGTTTAATTCCCCACCTGCTCATAAACTAACTATTATTTCAAATAGTTATCTTTGACTTTCTGCGCGAATTAACCGTTAAAATAGTTAACATATAGCCGTCAATTAGTTTACAGTCGCCATATAGCGAAGTGCGCCTATCCGGCTTTGCCGTCACGACTTTCGCTAAATAAGTAACGCCGGTTGAAGTGCCATTGGTAGGCCGATTTGATAATCGTTTCCAGATCGGAGTTTTCCGGCTGCCAGCCCAGGACTTTTTTAGCCTTTTCGTTGGATGCGATAAGTTTTGCGGGGTCACCAGCGCGTCTGGGTCCGTTGACGGCCTCCGCTTTTTTACCGTGAACTTTTGAAACCATCTCCACGATCTCCCTCACGCTCGCGCCACGGCTCGTACCGAGGTTAATGATATCGCGAACTGGCGCGCCGGAGATCTGTTCCGCCGCCTTCAGGTGAGCCGACACGATATCTTCAACGTGTATATAGTCTCGTATGCAGGTCCCGTCCTCCGTATCCCAGTCGTTGCCGAATATCGTGGTGGGTTTTCCCTTTTCAAGGTTATCGAGCACTATCGGGATAAGGTTTTGCTTTTCCTTTTGAGATTCTCCCATGGCGCCATCAAGCGCCGCTCCCGCCGCGTTGAAATAGCGCAGTGCGATGCTGTTCAGGCCGAACGCGCGGTTGTAGTCTTTCAGGATAATCTCCACCATCAGCTTGGTGGTTCCGTAAGGGTTTATCGGGTTGAGCGGGTGCTTTTCGTCAACGGGGTTATATTCCGGCTGGCCGTACACCGCCGCGCTGGATGAAAAGATGAATCTGTCGCATCCGTTTTTTCGCATTGCGTTCAGCAGGCCCAAAACTTTCGCGACGTTGTTGAGATAGTAGATATCGGGTCGTTGCACTGATTCACCCACCTGTATTTTCGCCGCGAAGTGCATAACGATGTCCACTGTTTCCTTGTGGAAAATCGAATCGAGAACCGTCTCGTCGCCGAGGTCTCCTTTGTAAAAGGCGGCGCCGTCGGTAACCGCCTTGATATTGCCGGTGGAGAGATCGTCAAGGACAATGGGAGAATGACCGGCTTCGGTGAGCCGCCTGACCATCAGGGAGCCGATGTAACCCGCTCCGCCGACAACAAGAATATTCACGATATTTTTAAAGGCGCCAGTAGCTCAATCCGGCATTTCTGGCCTCTTCCGGGATGAAAACTCCTTTTACATCTATAAGGACTGGCTTATCGCCCATCAGAGACTTTATATACCCCAGGTCATACCCCGAAAACTGTTTATGTTTCACCGCATAGACAACAGCTTCGTACGGTTTGAACTTTTCCGGTTCGGAAATCATCTCAATCCCGTACTTTGTCTTTACCTCGTCATGTATCGTATTGGGGTCGTAGGCGCGCGGGTCCGCCCCGTACTCCTTCAACTCGTTATAAATATCGACAACTTTTGTATTGCGTATATCCTTTATATTTTCCTTGAACGTTATTCCGAGTATCAGCACTTTAGCGCCTTTTACCGGTTTGGATGTGTCTATCAGCCGTTTTATCGTCTGTTCGGCAATGTATTTGCCCATATAGTCGTTCACCCTGCGGCCCGAAAGGATTATCGTCGGGTGATAGCCTATCTCTTCGGCCTTGTATGTGAGGTAGTACGGGTCAACCCCTATGCAGTGCCCTCCCACGAGACCGGGTTCGAACTTGAGGAAATTCCATTTAGTCAATGCCGCCCGGATTACCTCGTTAGTATCTATATCGAGTTTGTTGAATATCAGGGCGAGTTCGTTCATCAGGGCGATATTCAGATCCCTTTGAATGTTTTCGATAACCTTTGCGGCTTCGGCCGTTTTAATGTCGCTGGTTTTGTGCACTCCCGCCGTAATCACCTTTCCATATATTTGCGAGACCAGTTCCAGCGTCTCTTCGTCTTGCCCGGCCACAACTTTTACGATTTTCGCGATTGTGTGTTTCGTATCGCCGGGGTTTATCCGTTCCGGGGAGTAACCCATCTTGAAGTCCGCTCCGCACTTGAGGCCGGAATGTTCCTCGATTATCGGGGCGCAGATATCCTCCGTTACGCCGGGGTAGACGGTCGATTCGAAAACGATTACGGACCCTTTCGCAAGGTTTTCCCCAATAAGTTTCGACGCGTCTTTTATCGGATTAAGGTTCGGGCGTTTATTTTTATCAATCGGCGTCGGCACGGTCGCGATAACGAACCGCCCCTCTTTTATTCCGGCGGCATCCGTTGTAAACATGATGTTTGCCTTCGATAAATCATCAATCGACACTTCGCCGGTTTCGTCTTTGCCGCTTTTCAGCTCCTTAACCCGTTGTTCGTTTACGTCGAAGCCGATAACGTTAAACGATCCGGCCAGGTGAACCGCAAGCGGAAGGCCGACGTAGCCGAGTCCGACGACGACGATTTTTTCCTTTTTATTTATAAAGTCGGCAAATTTCGGAATCATTTTTTACAATCGCCTTTTTTACCTTGAAGCTCTGACCGCGTCGGCAAGTTCGGGGTCGGACATGTACCAATCAATGAATTTGGGGATACCCTCTTCTATCCGCGTCGTTGGCGAGAAACCGAGCATCTTCTGCGCTTTTTCTATATCGGCGTAAGTTTCGGCCACGTCTCCGGGCTGCATTTCCATCATGTGCTTTTCGGCGGTTTTGCCGAGATTTTTTTCGAGAATATCTATCATATAAAGAAGGTCCTCGGTTTTGTTGTTGCCGAGATTGAATATCGAATAGTGCGGCAGTCCTTCCGTGAACAGGCAGGCGGCCGTGCCGGCGACAATATCGTCTATATATGTAAAGTCGCGCCTCATGTTCCCGAAGTTGTATACGTCTATCGGCTTGCCCGCCATAATCGCCTCCGTGAAAAGCCACATCGCCATATCGGGCCTGCCCCACGGCCCGTAAACCGTAAAAAACCTGAGTCCAACCGTTTGCAGGCCGAACAGATGGCTGTAGCAGTGCGCCATGAGTTCGTTCGATTTTTTCGTCGCCGCGTAAAGGCTTATCGGCGAATCAACCCTCTGGCTTTCGGAAAACGGTACCTCCTTCACGCCCGCGTAAACGCTGGAGGACGAGGCGTAAACGAATCTGTTCACCTTATGCCGCTTGGAAAGCTCGATGATATTTAAAAACCCTTCCATGTTGGATTTTTGATACGCGAACGGGTTTGTGAGCGAGTACCGTACACCGGCCTGCGCGGCGAGGTTGCATACTACTTCCGGCTCCTGCTTCGCGAAGAGCGTTTCCATGCTTTTAAAATCGCACAGGTCAATTTCCGCGGGCGTGAAAGAATCGTAATCCTTTAAAATATCATGCCGCTTGCGCTTTAATCCGACGTAGTAGTAGTCGTTAAGATTGTCGATACCCACGACTGTGTGGCCTTCTTCGAGAAGTTTTCGCGCGAGGTTAAAGCCGATAAACCCCGCCGTTCCGGTAACCATTAATTTCATAAATTTATCCTTATTGGAGAAAGCAAACTATGAAATTCTACCATTTTGGCATTGGAACTGAAAATCGGGGAAAATAGAAAACATGCGGACAATACGGACAGTTGTATATACGGCGCTCGGTCTTTTGTTTCTTTTCCCGGCATACGTTTCAGCGGACGCGCTCGGCAAGTCGATAACTATAGGCGGTATCGAGCAGGTTCTGATACCGAAAGGGGAGGTTTGGCTGGGAAGCGACGATGCGGAAAAGAATTATGGTTACGGCATCGGCGGTGCGGCGGCAAGAAAGTACCGGTGGTACGATAAAGAAAAAAAACGCCGTCTGTTCGTCGATGAATTTTACATAGACAAGTATCCGGTAACGCAGGGGAGTTATCTGAAGTTCGTAAAGGCTACCGGCCACCGCGTTCCGTACATAAGCCGCGACGATTACCGAAAGCAGGGGTTTCTCGTCCATCCGTATAAGGAAGTCCTTCCATTTTTATGGAAGGACGGAAACCCGCCGGCAGCCATGACGGATCATCCGGTAGTGCTTGTAAGCATCGGCGACGCGTGGGACTACTGCAACTGGCGCGGCAGGGAATCGGCGGACCGCTTGTTTCGGCTTCCGTTTGAAGACGAGTGGGAAAAGGCGGCTCGCGGCACGGACGAGCGTTACTTTCCGTGGGGAAACGAATGGAATAAAGAGAATGCGAACATCTGGCAGTCGGGTCCGCATACAACGACGCCGGTCGATAATTATAAAGGGGGGCAGAGTCCCTACGGAGTTTACGACATGGCGGGAAATATTTTCGAGTGGACCATAACCCCTATAAAGCCGGACTCCGACAGATATGTTTTGAAATCGTGCTCGTGGGACGACATGCCGGGCATCTGCAGGGGAGCGGCCCGTCACGCAAGGTTGAAAAGCAGCAGGCATATACTTATCGGTTTTCGCTGTGTCAGCCACCTTGCAGGTGGAGGCGATTAGCCCGGATTATTCATGAAGAAGTTGAATTTTCAAATTATAGGTCGTAACCAG
>JBHHVT010000195.1:0-4564 GCA_046754425.1 Nitrospinota bacterium
TTCAATTCCCCTCCTTGAAAAGGAGGGGACATTTCATGAATAATCCGGGCTAAGGGAGTGGTATCTCGGAAAACCTGGCTAAGAGGCTAACGCGTCGAAGAGTTTTTGGCCGTCGGCGCCGCCAAGGATCATCTCGGCGCATCGTTCGGGGTGCGGCATGAGGCCGAACACATTTCCTTTTTCATTGCAGATTCCCGCTATGTTCGACAGCGATCCGTTCGGGTTCGCTTCCTTAGTTATCCCACCGTTCTCGTTGCAGTAGCGAAGAACGATCTGTCCGTTTTTTTTCAGCGCGGCCAGCGTTTCTTCGTCGGCGAAATAGTTGCCGTCGTGATGCGCCACCGGCATTTTAAGTATTGTCCCTTTTTCGATGCCGTTCATTGCCGGTATGCCGCCGCGCTCCACGCGAACGTAAACATCGCGGCAGACGAAGCGAAGCGATTCGTTGCTGATAAGAGCGCCGGGCAGAAGGCCGGATTCCACCAGTATCTGGAAACCGTTGCAGATGCCGAGCACTATGCCGCCGCCTTCGGCAAAATCGATTACCGCTTTCATAACGGGTGAAAAGCGCGCTATCGCGCCGCACCTAAGATAATCGCCGTACGAAAAGCCGCCCGGGAGCAGCAGTACGTCAACGCCTCTAAGCGACGTCTCCTTGTGCCAGATTTCGCGCGCGGACGCACCGGCGGTTTTTTCGATAACGTGGAGCGCGTCGCGTTCGCAGTTCGAGCCGGGAAAGTTTACAACGCCGAATTTGGTGACTGTTGCACCCATCAACACCGGGCCGCTACTGGTAGACGTCGGCAAAGCGGCCGCTGGTGTGACGAAGCCGCGCGCTGATCATGTTCGCTATGTTTTGGGTAATTTTAAGTGCGATGCCAGGGTTACTATCGGACAGCTCGTCGAACCGGCTGCGGGTGAGAACCAGGAGTTCCGTCTCCTTTAAAGTAACGGCCGTCGCGGAGCGGGGTGATTTTTGTTCGATGATCGCCATCTCTCCCACAGTCGCGCCCTTTTTAAATCTGGCAAGCACGGCCTGCCGTCCGTCTAGGGCCTCCTTCTGTATCTCCATCTCCCCGCTGATTATGTAATAAAGCGATTCGCCCATATCGCCTTCCTTCACGAGCGTATTGCCCGCTTCCACTTTTTGATAGTCGATATATTCCGCCATTATATCCAGCTCGTCGTCATCCAGCCGGTCGAAGTGCGGTATCTCGCACATCAGCGCCTTGATGGACGGTTTGTCCAAACTACTTTTCCCCATTGACCGAAAAACTGATACGGAAATTTTCCGTGACAGGATTGCTTAAAAGTTTTTTACACATTTCATCGAGCGCACTTTTCGCTTTTTCAGGATCGCTCTCGTCCAGTTCAACTTCGACGTATTTTCCTATTCTTACCTCTTTTACCGAATCGAACCCAAGCGAGTGCAGGGAATGTTCCACCGCCTTGCCCTGGGGATCCAGTATGCCGTTTTTATATGTGACCGTTACGCTTGCTTTCATTGCCCGCCCATCCGTTTCACGATTTCGCGGTAAGACTCCTCCACCTTACCGAGGTCAAAGCGGAACCTGTCCTTATCCAGCTTTTCACCGGTTTTCGCGTCCCACAGCCTGCACGTATCCGGCGAAATCTCATCGGCAAGAAGCAGCTTCCCGCCGGCCCTGCCGAACTCCAGTTTGAAGTCGATAAGCTCCACTCCGGCCTTTTTAAACATTTCACGAAGGAGAGAGTTTATCTTCATCGCCTGTTCCCGTATCTGTTCAATCTCTTCGTCCGTCGCCAGCGAAAAGGCCCTTATGTGATCGCTGTTTATCATCGGGTCGTCCAACGCGTCGTCTTTGTAGTAGAACTCCAGGATGGTGCGCTTCAGGTCGGTGCCCTCCGGCATTCCCATCCTTTTTGCCAGCGAACCGGCCACCCTGTTACGCACGACGACCTCAACCGGAATGATGGCGACCTTTTTAATCAGCATCCCGCGGTCGGACAGTTTTTCGACGAAGTGTGTTTTTATGCCGTGCTCCGTCAGGACCTCGAATATCCTTGACGCGATGAAATTGTTCATCACCCCTTTTTGGTCGATGGTCCCCGTCTTTTTGGCGTTAAACGCCGACGCGTCGTCCTTGAAATACTGGATAACGAGATTGGGATCGTCGGTCGCGTAAACGATCTTCGCCTTTCCCTCGTAAAGTTTTTTGCCCTTTTGCGGTTTTTCTTTAGGTTGCGCGGTTTCCACCATCTCCTCCGGCGGTTATGAAAATACTCTGGAAAAAATCTCGTCCACTTTGCGTAGATAATAGTTCAGGTCGAACAATTCTTCAATCGCTTCCTTGCCGAGCCTATCCGTTATCCCCTTATCCGCCGCCACCAGCTCCCTGAACGGTCTTTCTTCTTTCCATGAGCGCATGGCGAGTTTTTGCACCATCGCGTATGCGTCCTCGCGCGTCAGGCCGGACTCCGTAAGCGCCAGCAGTACTCGCTGGGAATAGAAAAGGCCGTGCGAGCAGTCGATATTTTTTTTCATCCTCTCGGGATAGACAAGCAGTCCACCTATAACATTGGCGCATTTGTGCAGCATATGGTGAACGAGGGTTGTGGAATCCGGAAGGATAATCCGCTCCACGGACGAATGGCTGATATCGCGCTCGTGCCACAGCGGCACGTTTTCCAGCGCGGCCTGCAGGTTGCCCCGCACAACCCTCGCGAGGCCGCATAGCTGTTCGCATGTCACCGGGTTGCGCTTGTGCGGCATCGCCGACGAGCCTTTTTGCCCCTCGGAGAAAAACTCCTCCGCCTCGCGCAGTTCGGTACGCTGAAGATGGCGTATCTCGAGTGCAATCCTGTCGATGCCGGATGCGATGACCGCGAGGACGGACATGAACTCCGCGTGCCGGTCTCGCTGAATCACCTGCGTTGAGATATCCGCCGCTTCGAGCCCCAGTTTATTGCAGACGTATTTTTCCACCTCCGTCGGCAGATGCGCGTGCGTGCCGACCGCGCCCGATATCGCGCCTACCGAAATAGTATCGATGGCCGCAAGCAGCCGCGCGCGGTTTCGCATCATCTCCGAGTGCCACAGGGCGAGTTTAAGTCCGAACGTCGTCGGCTCCGCGTGGACGCCGTGCGTGCGGCCCATGCAGACCGTCGTCTTGTGTTCGTGCGCCCTTTTTTTCAAAACCTCCAGCAGGCCGTCGAGCTTTTCCAGTATCATGCCGCCCGCGCGCTTTAATAAAACGCAAAGCGCTGTATCCCCCACGTCCGAGGATGTGAGACCCATGTGTATGTAACGCGACTCCGGCCCGATGTTTTCCGCCACGCTGGTAAGGAACGCGATAACGTCGTGCTTGAGCTCCTTTTCCAGTTCGTCGATCCGCTGAACGGAAAAGGCGGCTTTTTCCTTAATGGTTGCAAGCGCTTTTTCAGGGATGTTCCCAAGCTCGCATTGCGCCTCGCACGCGAGGATTTCGACCTCAAGCCAGACGTCGAACTTGTTTTGAAGCGACCACAGTTCCTTCATCTCCTTGCGCGAGTATCTGTCTATCAACTTTTCACCTCGTGAATCCGGCCCGGTTCATGCTGCGACGCTATCTCGTAGTCGACGCCGTGTCCGTTAAAAACAGACTCCGCCGCCGTCCGCACGATGTCGGCGTCGTTGTTCGTTGTGCTTAAGTGCGCGAATATTACGGTTTCCAGTCCGCCGCTTCCGGCGTGTTCGAGAAGTTCCGAACACTCATCGTTGGAAAGATGCCCCAGTTTGCCGCTAATTCGCTCTTTAAGGCGCCACGGATAGGGGCCGTCGCGCAACAGTTCGGGGTCGTGGTTCGATTCCAGAACCGCAAGCGTCGCCTTGCGCAGTTTTTCCACGGCGCGAACCGTTACGCAGCCTATGTCGGTAAGAACCACCACGTTTTTTCCGTCCCGGCGGATGGTGAAGGCGACAGGCTCCGCCGCGTCGTGCGGCACGCTGAACGGTTCCACTTCCAGATCGCCGACACGAAACGTCTCTCCCGGCACAATAAAGGTTTTACTTATGCCGCGTCCTTTCGAAGCTTTTGCCGTGCCCTGCGTAAGATAAACGCGAGTATTATATCTTCTCGCAAAGACGGAGACGCCTTTTATATGATCACCGTGTTCGTGTGAAATTAAAATAGCGTCAATATCTTCCGGATTAAAGTTGACGAGAGACAGCCGTTTTTCCAGCTCTTTTGCCGAAAAGCCCGCGTCCACCAAAATAGCCGCATCGTCGCTCTGAATGAGCGTAGCGTTCCCCGCGCTTCCGCTTCCCAGAACGCAAACTTTCATAAAACGATTACCTTTTTAAGAGTGAAAATCATCCTTTTAATAGTCCCCTCCTTTTCAAGGAGGGGATTGAGGGGTGGTTCTCATATTTCTCAATATACTTTTCTATCGATGTTAAAACTTCGTTCATGTTCTGATAAATATCCGTATTGGTAAACCGTAAAAACCGTATGCCCTGGCTTTCTATAAATATTTGTCTTTCGTTATCTTGTCTGGATTTTTCATCCAAAAAATGTGAATCACCGTCTACCTCGATAACCAGTTT
>JBHHVT010000196.1:0-4527 GCA_046754425.1 Nitrospinota bacterium
TAAACTGGTTACGACCTATAATTTGAAAATTCAACTTCTTCATGAATAATTCGCACTAGCCCTGTGCCGTGTCGGCATTGACAATTTGCTGGCGCTGATGCGGGCTGCACGCATAATTGCCTGCCCATGCAATGGGCTAGCGGATTCCCTTTGGCTTTTTCGGCAGGTAGGAGCGCGGATCGTACGGAATACGGTTTACCCTGACTTCAAAGTGAAGGTTCGGGCCGCCGCGTACGCGGCCGCTGCGGCCGACAAGGCCTATCTTTTCTCCCTTTTTTACGCTGTCGCCTTCCTTCACCAGGTTTTTCGAGTTGTGCGCGTAAACTGTAAATATTTCCGGGGAGTGTTTTATTACCACCAGCCTGCCGTAGCCGGTAGGCCCCCAACCGCTGAATATCACTTTCCCGTCGGCGGCCGCGAGGATAGAGCTCCCTTCCGGCGCGCCGATGTCTATGCCGTCGTGCTTGGCGCTTTTACGAATGCCGAATGCTGACGTTACGACGCCCTTTTTAATCGGCCAGTCGAGTGTAACCTTTACCCGCGGTGATTTTTTCGGCGGAGCGATTTTCGCCGGCTGTTTTTTTGTTTTTATCGTTTGTGCCTGGTCTGAACCGCCTTTGGGAATTGTTAGCCGCTGCCCCACGCTGATGGTGTCGAGCTTCAGTTTGTTGGCCTTTTTAATGGAAGCCGCGCTTGTGCCGAACTTGCGTGCGACTTTGGATAATGTGTCGCCTTTTTTAACCACGTAGATTTTTTTTTGCGGGCGAACTTTTTGTTTTCGGATTCGCTGGTCGCCGATACAACCGGCGGCAATGAACATGACCGCCGCAACTGCAATAATTTTACGCAAGACGGTTTTTTAAGGCGGTTATCGCTTCCCGCGCGGTGGATACTGAAATTACGCCTTCAACAGCCGCTGGAAACAGTATCGCCGCGACCGGCTTGCCCATCTTGAGCGCGAGCGCCACTTCCGAAATTGTCCCATGCCTTCCGCCCAGAGCAACCATTCCCTCCGAGGCGGCCGCTATAACGGCATTGCGCGCATGGCCGAGGCCGGTCGGTATAACAAAATTGAGATACGGGTTGCCGTCCGAGTGGTCGTACCCGGGAAGGATACCGATGGCAACGCCGCCGTTCTCAGAAGCGCCGCGCGAGGCCGCTTCCATCACGCCGCCCAGTCCGCCGCAGATAAGCGTCCAGTTCATGGAGGCGATTTCGCGTCCGACTTCGTAAGCGGTTTCGATGATGAGGCTGTCAACAGCACTGCCGCCGCCGGCCCCCACTACCGCTATGTTTTTAGTCCGGTTCATCCGTGTGAAGAATCTTCAGTCCAAGCCTCTTTTTATACTTGTAATAAAGTCCGCGTATTATCTCCTCGTGCTGTTTTTCTTCCCTGGCAAGGCGCTTGAATATCCTCTTCACCGCCTGTTTTTCGGCCAAATCCGCCGCGCGGCTGTAAAGCTCTTTGGACGCAGTCTCCCTTTTCAGGGCAATGTCCAGTATCCGCAGTATCTCTTTTTCGTCGTCGCCCGCCATTGTCACCTCACAACGTTTTTAGAATCCGCCATGGATGTCGTTATCGTGCATCCCGGACAGAGAAGAAGGTATTTTCTCACAGCAAATAGTGCGGCCAGCGCCGCCACTCCGATTGCGATGTCCAGTGACGCCGTGGCGCCTATCAGCATCTTCCTCGCAATCACGAACAGCATGATGTCCAGAAGGTACTCGATTTTTCGGTAAACGAGCATGATGGCCAGTTCGAGCGTTACCACCAGCAGCAGGACATCGCTGAGAACCTGCTCCAGCACCTTGTGGAAAGTAATCATATTTTCGGGAATGATTATCCACGGTATCGATAGTATCAATATCCCCATTCCCCATATCACAAGGACCAGCAGAAGCGCCGCTAGCAGTTTCTCTACAATCCTTAGACCTTTTGATTCCGGTGTCGATTTAATCGATACGCCGCCCAGTCCGGATACCGGCACCGAGGTGGTTATCGGCTGTTTTATTTCTTTATCCATAATTTTCTCCAATCCTGTATAGGATATGAACCGCCGTGTACCAAGTCAACATGACGCGGCGGCCCGCTAGAGATGTTTCAACAAAATTGTGATATTCTCATCTGATTATGTCTGGAAAAGTTTATCTGATAGGCGCCGGTCCGGGCGATGCCGGACTCATCACCGTAAGGGCGATTGAGCTGATAAAAAGCTGCGACGTAATCATCTACGACTACCTTGCGAATGAGAAGTTCCTGGAATCGGCCAAAAAGGGCGCGGAGATTATTTACGTCGGTAAAAAGGGGGGCGACCACACCCTGCCTCAGGGCGGAATCAACGAACTGATCGTGACAAAGGCCAAGGAAGGCAAAAGTATCGCCCGGCTGAAAGGCGGCGACCCGTACATATTCGGGCGCGGCGGCGAAGAGGCGGAAGAGCTTTTTGACGCCGGCATTGAATTCGAGGTCGTGCCCGGCGTGACGGCCGCCGCCGCGGCGACTGCATACGCGGGAATACCGCTTACGCACAGATCGTGCACGTCGACGCTTGCGCTTATAACGGGGCACGAGGATCCCACAAAGGACGACACCGCCATAGCGTGGGACAAGATATCCACCGGAATCGGAACGCTGGTTTTTTACATGGGAGTGAAGAACCTGCCGAACATCGTGGAGAACCTTGTAAAAAACGGACGCGATCCGAAAACGCCGGTCGCGCTTATACGGTGGGGCTCCACGCCCAACCAGCAGACGTGGACAGGAACGCTGGAAACTATCGTGGAAGTGGCGAAAAGAGAAAATGTACAGCCGCCGTCGCTCATCGTGGTGGGCGAAGTGGTGTCTCTTCGCGACCGGCTCGGCTGGTTCGAAAAGAGGCCCCTTTTCGGAAAAAAGATTATCGTCACGCGCGCCCGCGCGCAGGCGAGTGATTTTGTGGAGAGGCTCCGGGAGTCCGGAGCGAATACGCTGGAGTTCCCCGCCATCGAGACTGTGGAACCGGAAAGCTGGGCGGAGTTGGACGCGGCGGTGGACAATGCCTCGAAGTACGACTGGATAATTTTTACTTCCGTAAACGGCCTCGGCTTTCTCCTTTATCGTATGAAGCAGACTCGGCGCGACATACGCGACTTGGCGGGACCGAAACTTTGCGCCATCGGTAGTAAAACGGCGGATGCGCTTGAATCGGTCGGTATGAGGGTGGACCTTGTGCCCGACGAATTCCGCGCCGAGGCGATTATCGAGGCTATCGGCGACGTTAAAGGAAAGAAGATTTTGATTCCGCGCGCGCTGGAGGCGCGGGAAGTCCTGCCCGAAGAGCTGAAGAAAATGGGCGCGACGGTCGACATTGTGACGGCCTACCGAACGGTAAAACCGCAAGGGAAAAAGAACGATATACTGAAAATGGTCCGCGACGGCGCGGTCGATATGGTGACATTCACATCGTCATCCACGGTGACCAATTTCGCGGGTATGTTCGAAAAGGACGAACTTGCCGAAATTCAGGGTAAAATAAAGGTGGCGTCCATAGGACCCATAACCAGCGAGACGGCAAAAAAACTTGGTTTCAAAATAGACGTGTCGCCCGGCGAGTATACGATAGACGGGCTGACGCAGAGCATTATAGGATATTACGCAAATGGAAAAGGACAGCAGTAAAGGAACCACCTCGGATCGGCGCAAGCTGGGACGCGTACCGTTTACCATCAATCTGGCGCTTACCACGGGCGGCAGGACGATGACATACAGTGAAACGCACGACATCAGCACCGGCGGCATCTTTGCCGTAACCGACGATCCGATGGAGGTCGGAACCATGGGAGATTTCGTTATACGCCTCGGTTCGGAAGATGCCCAAGGAATAGAAATTAAAGGTGGATTCGAGGTCGTCTCTCACTCCGGCAAGGACGGCTTGCGGGGGATGGGGATCCATTTCATGGAGATCGACGAAGAGTCGTCAATACACCTTTACAATATAGTCCGCTACAACCAGCCGGTTCGCTAGGCAGCAGCAAGTTACGCAGAGCCGGGAAATTACATTTACAGGTAGTTACCAAGAAGGTTGTCTCCACCTGCAAGGTGGCGTGCTTACAGCGGACTGAAATATGCTGGCACGAAAGCCATAGGTCTCTTTATTACCCTCTGTAGACTTCCCTGCGGTGTCGAATATGTATGATTACTACCGTTTTATCCTTCGTATTGACTTGATATACAACTCGATAGTCTCCAATTCGAATACGATAGCTTGATTCAGAGCCTTTTAGTTTCCTACATTTTGCTGCAAATGGATTTTCCGTAAGGGCGTCTAAAGCTGTTAGGATTTTAGGTATATATTGGCGGTCTACTTTTTTTCTTAGGTCGCGCTCGGCCGAAGCTTTCCAAAAAATATTACCTGTGATTTTACCCATGAATCGTATTGTATTACACGTTAATTATCTTATGCACACCCCCCATTATTAAATGAAGCCATCTGCATGAAGCTTCTTTTTTAACTCTTCAGAGCTGATGGCAGGCTCGTTTTTTCGTTC
>JBHHVT010000197.1:0-4524 GCA_046754425.1 Nitrospinota bacterium
TACCACCTTTTACGGCGCGGTATTCGCCAACCTTGTCGCAGTGCCGGTCGCAAAAAAGCTGGAGTTCCGCTCACGGGAAGAGACAACCGGTCTTGAAATAATCGTGGAAGGCATCGTCAGTATGGTTAAAAAGGAAAACCCGGCCGTGATGTTTGACAAGCTGAACGCGTTTTTAAACCCCAAAGCCCGGGTGAAAATGTAATCGTGGCGCAAAAAAGAGAAACAACCGGCGTACCTACCTGGTATGTAACCTTCGCGGACCTCTCCACGCTGATGCTTACGTTTTTCGTACTTTTGATATCGTTCGCCAATACGGACCTCATGAAATTCAGGGAGATGCTCGGCTCCGTAAAGGGAGCATTCGGCGCTCCGGAAGAGGTAGTCGGCAAGACAGTACCTTTCATATCGGGCGAGGAGAACTTCGAGGAAAACAAGGATGAACAGGCGCTGTCGGCTGAAAGCCGCGCGAAGATGGAAACCATGCACGATCGGCTGGAGTCGATGGCCAAAGAGAGCATTAATAGCGAAAACGTTACAACAATGACAAGAAAAAAAGAGATATTGCTCCGTGTGGACGGCGGGACATTTTTCCTGGGCGGTTCCGCAAAACTGAGCAAGGCGGGCATCAAGCTGCTGAACGGTTTGGGTGAAATCCTGAAAAGGAGCGGCTACAACCTTAAAATAGAAGGGCACACCGATAACGTGCCTATCCATTCGGAAAGGTTTCCCTCAAATTGGGAGCTCTCAGGCGTCCGCGCAACAACCGTGTTGAGATATCTTCTGATGCTTGGGCTGTCGCCCGACAGGCTGTACGCTATCGGCTATTCGGATACCAGGCCGGTGGCGGATAACGAAACACCGGAAGGAAGATCCAGAAACCGGCGGGTCGAGTTTGTACTGAGGAATCCGGACAGACAGTAAGCCTCTTTACTTTTTCTCAACGCCTTCCAATAACTCCTCGATAGTGACGACAATCTCCTTATCACCGGAACTCCTGTCAGGTTTGGCAGTACTTCCCGACCGGCGCCGCGTGGCCGGCGATTTCCTGTTTTCAGGCGCCTGACTGCTTGCGTCCGCGGGTATCTCCTGAGACATGATTTTTTCCAGCTGTTCGATGTTAACCGCCCTTCCTCTTATATCGGGGTCGGTCCGCGCCGATTCCATCTCTTCGGAGTAGGATACTCTTCCTCTTGTAGATTCGGTTACCGGCCGGTCTTCCATTTTTTTCTTTGTGCCGCTCGATCTTTCACCGGAGAAAACCACGTAAATATCGTCCTCCGTATTCTCCTTCTTGTCCGGTCCCAGTGAAAGAACATAGAATTCGTACTCCTTCGACGGGTCATCCATTATTTTATACTTTATCGTAGTTCCCCACATATCCTTTGGAATGCTGATTACGTGCCCTTTTGGATAGCTGCCGGTAGTGGCTTTGTAACTTACAATAAGGCTCTGCAGTTTATACATTCTTATTGCGGTATGCGAGGTGAGCGGATCTTTAATACTGATGCCTGTCTGTTCCATCTCCTTTTGCAGCTCCGCGTAATATTTTGTTTTATCGTATTTTTCAGTTAACTCATTAAAGAGCTTTGCGGCCTCTACCGGCTGTTCCGCCCTTTCAAGATGCTTTGCCCTTTCACCAAGCTTTCTGGCCGCCATCTCTTTCGCAAGGTCGCTTCCGCCGGAATCGCCGCCGCTGCATCCGGCAATTATCGCGGTAATAAGCAAAATAATCGCCTGTAAATAATACTTTTCCGCCACTATCATTCCCTTATAAAACGGAATTCCACCCTTCTGTTGTATGCTCGATTTTCCGCCGTATTGTTGTCTCTTAGCGGCCTGCGGTCGGCGAACCCAACCGCCGCAAGCCTGTCCTGCGGCACTCCCGCCGCCGCCAGTTTCCGCAAAACCGTCGTTGCCCTTACCGTGGAAAGCTCCCAGTTGGATGGAAACTCCTTCGTCTTTATCGGCAGGTTGTCCGTATGTCCCTCGATGAACAGATTGAAGTTGTAGGAGAGCATTATTTTCGCGATGCCTTCGAGAAAAGGTTCCACTTTTGTATTCAGAATCGCGCTTCCCGGGGAAAACATCACGCTGCCATCGACCTTTACGCTCATCTCATCGTTGTTGCCGTAAAAAATCTGCACGTTTCGCATCAATCCGGTGCGGTATGCCGCATCGTAAACAAGCTCGGCTACGCTTTTCCGCTCCCTGGCGGCCTTATCCATGCTCTTCTTTTTTGTACCAAGCATTTCGGCAATCGTACCGGCCCTTTCCACAGCCTGGAACTGTCCCTGTTCGTTTCGGGTAACGCCGAACGCCTCCTGCGCGCTGCCCATGGCCTCCTGAAACTTGACGATGTCCATATTAGCGAATGACAGCATCAGTACAAAAAAGGTGAGCATCAAAGTGGTAAGATCGGCAAATGTTACTATCCACGGCGGGGCGCCCTCTTTTCCCGGGGGTGGCAGTTCGGATATGTGAAGTTCCTCGTCGGGCGGAACAGGCGGCTCTTTGGTTTTCCGTCCGTTACCGGTTTTCTTCTTTTCGCCCGCAACGACTGCGCGCTCGGAAAGAGGAATCTCCTTTTTTGGCTTTTGAGTCATACCCGCTATTCAAACTATTAATGATTAAAAATTCGCCCGAACAGATTATAACAATTTGCCACAGGTTTATCGTGATATACGGCAAACACGTCTCCCTACTCCACCCGGTATTAACTGTCCATATGAAATTGCGTATAATATCCCTGAAAGCTGGTTCAATGTTCTCAGCAGAAACCTATCCGTGATGGAGGATTTGACATGCGTTACATAATTTCAACATTGATGTTTCTCGGGTTTTTACTGGCTGTCCCCGCCGCGGCGGAAAGCGTGCTCGACGCGCCCGCGGGGGCCGACAAGGCCGCGGCGATGCATAACAGTGCGGGCGTTGCGGCCTACAAGGCCGGCAACTGGAGCGAAGCCGCAAGCCACTTTAAAGAGGCCGTGGCTATCGATAAAAAATTGGCGGAAGCTCATTACAACCTTGCCCTAAGCCTGCATAAAATGGGGAGACATGGAGAGGCAAGCGGTCATTTTCAACACGCGCTCAAATACGGCAAGAACAATAAAGGGATAACCGAATCGAAAACACTAAAAGCTCACACGCAATAGCCCGCTATGTGGGCTGATAATATGCCGGCGACAGTAAAGAGAGCCGCTGACTAGTTCCTGTAAGGGAAATTTAACGGCTCCGCCGCAGCTGCCCGCCCATGCATTGGATTACCGTAATTGTCCGACGACGCGGAACACGCAGAGCGGGCTTGTACTGCGGTACAATATTAGGTATTCTTTAAGCCGAAATTACGAATTCCACTTTTAATTCTACTTTTAGGGAGACTGGTTGAATGGGAAGAATCAACTATCTGTTCACTTCGGAATCAGTAACGGAGGGACACCCGGATAAGGTAAGCGACCAGATATCCGACTCTGTTCTCGATGAACTGTTAAGACAGGACCCGAATTCGAGGGTCGCCTGCGAGACCCTTGTAACCACCGGCCTCGTTGTTCTGGCGGGCGAAATCGCCACCAAGGGGACGCTGGACGTGCACAAGATTGTCAGGGGAACCATCAAGGATATCGGTTATACGGACTCCTCCATGGGATTCGATTACAGGTCATGCGCCGTGTTGAATGGACTGCACTCACAAAGTCCGGACATCGCCATGGGCGTGGTAAAAGAAAAGGAAGAGGAGCAGGGCGCGGGCGACCAGGGACTCATGTTCGGCTACGCTACCGATGAAACGCCCGAGTTGATGCCCCTTCCGATTCTGCTTGCCCACAAGTTAACCGACAGGTTGTCACAGGTTCGAAACGACGGCACTCTGCCGTGGCTGAGGCCGGACGGCAAGTCCCAGGTAACGGTCCAATACATCAATAAAAAAGCGGTTAATATCGATACGATAGTTATATCCACACAGCACGACGATGCGGTGGATAACGAAACCATAAGAAGGGAAATCATAGAAAAGGTCATAAAGCCGATAATGCCGGAAAAGCTTTACAACGCTAAAAAGGTAAAATTCCACATTAACCCGACCGGTCGGTTCGTTGTGGGCGGGCCTCACGGAGACGCGGGCCTGACGGGACGAAAGATTATCGTGGACACTTACGGCGGCGTCGGCTCCCACGGCGGCGGCGCGTTTTCGGGCAAGGATCCGAGCAAAGTGGACCGCTCGGCAAGCTACATGGCGCGTTATGTAGCTAAAAACATCGTTGCGGCCGGTATTGCGGACAAATGCGAGGTACAGCTGGCTTACGCCATCGGCGTCGCCGAGCCGGTATCCATACTTGTCGACAGCTTCGGAACGCGCAAAATCGACCAGGACGTAATCCATGATATCGTACGTAAGAATTTCGATCTTAAACCGGCGGGAATTATAAAAACTCTGGATCTGCGCAGACCGATTTATAGAAAAACCGCCGCGCACGGGCACTTCGGAAGGGAATTGCCGGAGTTCACCTGGGAAAAAACAGACAAGGCGGA
>JBHHVT010000198.1:0-4488 GCA_046754425.1 Nitrospinota bacterium
ATCCCCTACACGCGAACCGGTATCGGCCTGCATGACGGAGCCAGTACTGACCGTAGATGAGGAACGGCCTCTATCGGAAGTTACAGACATCATGGAGAAAAAAGGCATTCGCAGGATGGTGGTAGTGGACGACAATGGGCGCCTTAAAGGTCTCATTACGCAAAAGGACGTCTTAAAGCGGGTCGACGCCAACTACTCGCAGATAATCCAGCGGGTAGCGGCAGAGACCCGAGACCAGCTAAACATGTCTGAAGCGAAGTACGACACCATGGTGGAATCCTCCATAGAATCCATCTACATCATACGCGACGGGAAACTCACTTACATGAACCCGTCAATGGTAAAGCTCATCGGAAGCGGGATTGACCGGGCGGAGGACAAAGAGTTTCTTGACTTCGTTCACCCCGACGACCGCGGCCGCGTAAAAGACGAGATAGAAAAAAAATTGAAGAATGGCGGGAACGCGGAACCTTTCAGATACCGCGTTATAGCCGGCGGCGGTAAAGAGCTGGTTCTGGAATCCGTCTGTCAGTTGATAAAGGAAAAGGACGGAGAAGCGCTGATGGGGTTTGCGAGGGACGTAACGGAGCAGACCGCCAGGCAGAGGGAACTAGAGCGGGAAAACCGGGTTATGGGCCTGCTGAACGAAATTCCCGCTATTTTTGCCGACGGCAGGAAAAAGCCGGACCAAAGACTGAAGGAAGCTTGCGTGCTGATTCTGAAATATCGCGAGGCCGAGTGCTGCGCCTTCGCCATTACAACAGACCCGGACATGGAAAACGGCGAGATCGTCGCGGGCGCGCAAAAAAACGGGGATAAGATAACCACATGTAACCCAAAAGCCGCCCTGCCATACAAGGATAACGCCGCCCTCTTATCGGCGCTGAACGATAAAACTGCGCGGACAATCCGTTTGGACGAAATCGGATGCGGAAAAGAACTCGCGTCAAGAATGAAAGATGCGGCGGCCTGCACACTGGTAACGGTTCCGATGCTTGTGAACGACGCGCCGGTAGGCCTGCTTGGGCTAGGATTCTCGGATCGTTCGCACAATCCGACCGATATTGATATTCAGCACTACACAAACATCGCCAACCAGATAGGCGTTGCTTATGAACACTGCCGCCTTAGCCTGCGGCTGCGAAACTCGGAAGCTCTGTACAAGGAACTGTTCGACAGTTCGGTGGACATAGTAATAATGACCGACAAAAACGGCATCATGGAGGACATCAACGCGCAGTTCACGGTTTCCACCGGCTACGACCCCAGGGACTGGATAGGGAAACCGTTCAAGTCCATACTTGCGAAACAGGACCAGCCCGGCGCCGAAATTCTCGACAGGTGCGAGGAACGGTTTGCGGGCGCGGAATTCGTACTGCGTACACACTTCGGGGATAAATACTTTTATATCTCGTCATGGCCCCGTTACAACGAAGAAGGCGAAATAGCCGGCAACTGGCGCGTGGCGCGGGACGTAACGGAGTCGAAGTTTAACGAAAAGGAACTGGTAAGGGCAAAACAGGTCGCCGAAGATGCGAGTATGTCCAAAACCAGGTTCCTGGCGAACGTTTCGCACGAGCTTCGCACGCCGCTCACGGCGATAATCGGTTTTAGTAACCTCATAAGCGGCAACGATAAAATAGCCGAAGAGATAAGGGATCAGGGCCGGATTGTATCGAGACAGGGGAAGTACCTGTTAAAGCTGATTAACAATATGCTGGATATTGTTCAGCTTGAAAAAGGCGGGAAGAAACTTGAACTACAGGAGGTGGGCGTCAGGGAAATAATTGACGCCGCTGTGGAAAAGGAACGGGAAAATGCGGAGACGAAACAGCTGGCGTTCAAGATAGAGATTGATCCCGCGCTTCCGAAAACGATCATGATTGATGAGCATAAACTCTCCCTTATCCTCGACCAGCTCGTCAATAACGCCGTCAAGTTTTCAAACAACGGCACAGTGCAAATAACCGCATCGATGGAAGTTTCACAGCTTGTCTTCCAGATAAAGGATGATGGAATCGGTATCGATGAAAAGCAGTTGATTAAAATCTTCGACCGCTTCCATCAGGCGGATGCCTCCTCTACGCGAAAGTACAGCGGTGCCGGGCTTGGCCTGCCTCTTGCGAGGGCGGCGCTTGCGGAAATAGGCGGCACGATATGGGTAAAAAGTACGCCCGGAAACGGCTCTACATTCTTTTTTTCCGTACCGCTGGCTGCGGCAAAGACGGACAGTACGCCCAGCGGCGAAACCCGGCAGCGCGTCCTTGTTGCCGAAAAAGATGAAACCGCCGCCCCCATGATTCGCGATACGCTCGGCAAGGCCGGTTTTGATACGGTTTTTGCCGCAAACGGCGATGAAGCGGTGAACCTGTCCGGCAGGGAGCGGTTCGACGTAATTCTTTTTAACATAGACAAAACTGCAAAGAACGCATGCGAGGCGGTTAAGCGGATAAAGGAAAATGCCGGCTACCGGGATGTACCCGCCATTGCGCTCACGGTCAAAACCGCAACGGACGACGATAAAAAGCTGTTGGCCGCCGCGTTCGACTGCCATATTGAAAAACCTTTCAGGCCGCTTGACCTGCTGCACAAAATAGAGTCAGCGCTTCCGGAAAAACAACACCAGCACAGCTGACCTCCGCACCGCAGAACTTCGCTCACGACAGAGTACACAGAGGTGTGAGATTTTTTACAGGAACTATCGGCTTTGCCGTAATCGCCTCCACCTGCAAGATGGCTATTCGGGCTGGTTTTTTTCTTTTGTGAGGCGGGCAAGCTCTTCTGGAACTTTGGCTTTGGGCAGTTTTTCGTAAAACAGGATATATCCTATCAGCGCTGAAAAGAGCGCGGCCGGAACCGCGGCGACAACTCCGCGAAAAAGGGCGGTTGAGAAGTCGGCGCCGCCGAAAATTGACGCTGAGCAGCCGACCGCGAAAAAGAGCATGCCCATCGCGACCGGAAGTTTCTTTATATATGAAGTCATCAGACACTAGCGCCGAAAACGTCGCCCCAGGCAAGCTCGCCCCTGGAAACGGTTTTTACAAGGGTATCGACGATATTGCCGATATTTTTACTGGCCTCCGCCGCCGGATACGCGTCGCAGAAAAGCCGCTGTTTGTATACCGCTCGCGGTACGGAATCGTCGAATAGAACGTGCCCCAAAAAGTCCATCTTTATCCCCAGCCCGAATTTGTCCGATACCATGACAAGCCGCTGGAAAACATTTATCGCCTCCTTCCGGTTGCGGCAGGAGTTTATAATCAGCTTGAACCTGTTAACCCGGTGGTCGCGCGACAGGACTTTCATCACGACATACGCGTCCGAAAACGATGTCGGCTCAGGCGACGCGACAAGAACCACGTCCTGGACAGCGGAGCAGAAAAACATTACGTTGGCTGATATTCCGGCGCCGATGTCGAAAAGGATGTAGTCGAAATCGTCCTGCAGAACCTCCAGTTCCGTTTTCAACACGAGTTTTTCCTCCGCGGCCAGTTCGCTGTATTTCTTGTTGCCGGTTGACGCCGGAAGTATCATTATGCCGCCGGGGCCTTTTACAAGGATATCCTTCAGCTTTTTCGTGCCGGTCAGGACGTGGCCGACGTTAAACTGCGGCGCCATTCCCAGCAGGATGTGTATATTGCCGAGTCCCATATCGGCGTCAAAGACGAGAACGCGGTTGCCCTGCGAGGCGAGTTTAAAAGCCATGTTGGCAACAACGTTGGTTTTGCCCACGCCGCCTTTCCCGCTTGCGACGGCAACCCCCTTGAGGTGCTGATTCACCGTCCCCGCCGTATGCGAAGTCGTTTTTATTTTACGCAAAGTCCCTGCCTGGTCCATATATCCGTTTCCCCTAATTATGCCATTGAAACCGCTCATTACATCCCTTTTTTAAACAGACTCGCCGCCATCGTTTTTGCCGAAACGGTCTCTATATCCTCCGGCACCTTCTGGCCGGTGGCGCAGTAGGCGACGGGAAGACCTGTTTTCATGTTTTGCGATATCACAACGCCGGGCTTCACGGTTTCATCCAGCTTTGTAAAAATAAGGCCGGAAAGCGGGAGCCTTCCGAAGTTCCTTACCGCCTCGTCCAGCGCGTCCTTATCGGCGGCGGCGGAAAGTACAAGATGATTTTCTATCCGCATCCCGTCGCCGAGAAACGATTCAAGCTCTTTCAGCCTGCTTCCGTCTCGCTGGCTGTGCCCCGCCGTATCGATAAGGACAACGTCCCTTGACGAAAAACCGTTTATCGCCGTTACTAGCTCGTCCGGCGTCAGCGCCACTTCCAGCGGAACGTTAAGCAAACCGGCGTAAATCCGTAACTGCTCAACCGCGGCGATACGGTAACCGTCTATCGTGACGAGGCCGACTTTTTTACCGCGCATCTCCAGGCGCGCCGCCAGCTTCGCTTTGGTGGTGGTCTTTCCGGAGCCGGTCGGCCCGACCAGCGCGACAAGTTGCGGCGTATTCATATACACGCCAATCGGATCG
>JBHHVT010000199.1:0-4483 GCA_046754425.1 Nitrospinota bacterium
GCTAAAGTAACAATTACCGGAGGCTTTCCGCCTTTTGGTGTAAGTGCACAATCATTCGTCAGCATGTCTCTTAACTATGCTGGACCTTATGCGTTTGACGGTGGATTTGGCGCCGGTTTCCTGCCAATCGCCGCTTCCGACGCCGTATCTTCTACAAACGATCCCTCTTGCCAAACGTACGAATTCTGGATTGTCCCCGAGACTGGCAATACACAGGCAGGCACTTATACAGATACGTTAACTGTAACTGATTTCAAAGGCTCATCTGCAACAATAACCATTACTGTTACAACTACGAAGACATAAGAGATGCTGCGGACAGCAACAAATTAAAGGGGCAAGGCTGGTTTGCCGGATTTATTAAGGTTATAGTCCTGGCTTACAGAGTCCCCGTGTTAGCCTTAGCCGCATTGCGGTTTTTACTGCCATTTCGTATTCCTTTTCGGTTACCGCCCTGTTTATCTCCTCGAAGCGGTACGCCTTGAAACAGGGGCGGTACTGATCCATGACGTTAACGTAGGAATTTGTTGAAAATTTTTCAGCTATAAAGCGTAAAATATCTTCGCTGTCGCAGACATCATTTGGCATCACCAGGTGCCTGATTAACAGCCCCCTTTGGGCGATACCACGGCTGTCGATAACCAGATCGCCCACCTGCCTGTGCATCTCTTTTAGCGCCTCTTTCACTACATCCGGGTAGTCCGCCGCCCCGCAGTATTTTTTAGCATAGGCGCGGTTGAAAAATTTGACGTCGGGCATATAGATGTCAACCACGCCATCGAGGAACTTCAGAACCTCAAGCGATTCGTATCCTCCGCAGTTCCAGACAATCGGGAGTTCAAGTCCCTCTTTTGCCGCCTTCGCGATCCCCTCCACAATCTGGGGAGCGTAGTGCGTCGGTGTTACGAAGTTGATGTTGTGGCAGCCGCGCTCCTGCAGGACCAGCATCATCTCCGCAAGCTGGTCCGGGTTCGACACCACACCGTCGCCCTTATGGCTGATATCGAAATTCTGGCAGAACTGGCACCTGAGGCCGCAGTGGGCTAAAAAGATTGTGCCGGAGCCGTAAAAACCGACAAGCGGCGGCTCTTCGCCGAAATGCGCGAAACCGCTCGATACCATCAGTTCGCCCGATGCGCCGCAAACTCCGATTTCGCCTTCGAGCCGGTTGACCTCGCAGTTCCTCGGGCAGAGCGTGCAGTTTTTCAGAATTTTATATAATGCCTTTATTTTGGCTTCAGGTTCGCCACTCTCTTTTTTTAGATAACAGGGCATAAACCGTGAGCCTTGCTTTGCTATCTCCATAACGTCTCAATATTAACGTGAAAATTGGTTAAATGACCTGCGTTTTGTTGCTTAGGTTTGCGGTAATGCGGATAATGTATCGATGATTCCTTTTAAAGAGGCGTTGGAGAAAAAAATTCTTGTATGCGATGGCGCCATGGGCACCTACCTCTACCGGAAAGGAATCTACATAAACCATTCATTCGACCAGTTAAACCTTACAAAGCCGGAACTGGTTCGCGAGGTTCACCGTGAATACATTTCGGCGGGCGCCGACATCATAGAGACAAACTCTTTCGGCGCGAACAGGCACCGGCTTGCGAAGTACGGTCTCGACGACTCCGTTAAGGAGATAAACCTTGCGGCGGCGCGCAACGCGGCTTATGAGGCGCGCGGCGGCGTTTACATAGCCGGCTCGGTCGGGCCGTTGGGCGTCGAGTTGGCGCCGCTCGGCAAACTGGGGCCGGGCGAGGCCATTTCCGCTTTCGAGGAACAGATTTCCGCCCTGATTGAGGGGGGCGCGGACCTGATTATCTTTGAAACCTTTTTAAACAGCGCGGAGCTGGGGCTTGCCGTGCGCGCCGCGCGCAACATAAGCAAGGATATCCCGATAATCGCGCAGATGAGTTTTAACGACGACTCCGCCACGGTTTTAGGGGAGCCGGTGGAAAAGGTCGTGCGTTTTATGGACGGGCTGTCGGTTGACGTAATAGGGATGAACTGCTCCGTGGGACCCGCGCCGATGCTGGAAGTTATTTCTAAAATGGCTTCCATCAGCGAAAAACCGATCTCCGCGATGCCGAACGCCGGTCAGCCGCGTCTTGTGGAGGGACGGTTAATCTATATGACAACCCCCGAGTACCTCGCAACATACGCCAAACGTTTCATTCGCAGCGGCGTCAAGATAATCGGCGGCTGCTGCGGAACGACGCCGGAGCATATAAAGCAGTTAACGGAGACCGCCAAGGCGCTTTCACCCTCGCGGGTAAGCGTGGATGTGCAACTAAAAAAGGATGAGGAGCCTGTTCAGAGTGTGCCGACGGCAGATAAGAGCGCATTTGCAAAAAAGCTCGCTGAAGGAAAGTTCGTAACCTGCGTGGAATTGCTGCCACCCAAGGGGGCCGACCCGTCCCGCGTATTGAAACAGGCGCGCAAACTCAAAGAGGCCGGTGTGGACGCCAGCAATATACCGGACGGCCCGCGCGCAATTGCCAGGATGAGTCCGATGTCGCTCGCGCTACTTTTTAAAAACGAGGCGGGTATAGACCCTGTACTACATTACACTTGCAGGGATAGGAATATCCTCGGTATGCAAAGTGATATCCTGGGCGCGCACGCAATCGGTTTGCGCGACATACTGGTCGTCACGGGTGATCCACCAAAGCTGGGTAACTATCCGGACGCGACGGCCGTCTACGACGTTGACGCAATAGGTCTGGTTAAAATAATAAATAACCTAAACCACGGCCTGGATGTCTCCGGAAGCCGGTTCGGCGCTCCGACGGCGATACATATTGGTGTCGGAGCGAACCCGGTAGCGATTAACTTCGACGAAGAGGTCAGCAGACTCCGGCAGAAGGTGGAAAGCGGGGCGGAGTATATCCTTACACAGCCGGTATTCGACCCCGATAAATTTTTGCATTTTATGGAAGCGATTGAAGATATTAAGACGCCGATACTTATAGGGATATTGCCGCTTGCTTCGCTTAAGATGGCCGACTTTTTACATAACGAAGTGCCGGGGATGTCCGTGCCGGGGCCGGTACGCGCCAGACTGGAAAAAGCGGGCGACGGTGCGGCGAAAGCGGGGATTGAGATTGCCATCGAGGCGCTTGAACTTACACGAAAATATGTGCAGGGTGTTTATGTGATGTCACCCGCTGGCGGCATCAAGTCCTCCCTGTCCGTTTTAAGCGGCCATTTAAGTTATACGAATACATAACCTTATTTACACATACTTAAAGAAACAGTTTGATTTCTAACGGCGAGAAGAAAACAGCCCGGATAGCCCTCTTCCTTCCCATAAGAAGGACTTTTGTCTATTCATACGGTCCGCAGGATGAGAAAAAGCTAAAGCCGGGAGTACGGGTTGTTGCACCTTTTCGGAATCGGGACACAATTGGAGTGTTCGTCGGATTTGAAAAAAGCGATGTAAAGACAAAGCGGATAAAGTTCATCCTGGATGATAAGCCGGTTTTCCCCAAAACTCTCGTAAAGCTGGCTCTCTGGTGTGCGAGTTACTATATGTGCGGCATAGGCGAGATGTTCAAAAATATCTGCCCGAAGGAGTCGATAAAAAAAAGAGTCACGTACCGGCGCGGTGAAATAAATCCCAAAAGGCCCTCGGAAAAAGCGTCTGAAGTAATCGATCTTCTCGACAAACCATATGCCGCGGCCACGCTTTCAACAAAAGCGGGTCTTACCCAAAAGGAACTTGAAAAGCTGATAAAGCCGCTTGTAAAAAGCGGTGTCGTCGTCAAGAGCGAGGAGTATTACTTCGCCGCCACCAAACTCGACCCGCTTACGTGGGAAGAGGTAGAGCTGAAATCGCCTACCACCGGTTGCACCAGCGCAATTGAGTTTTCGTATACCGTGGAGCAGGATGATGCTATAGGTAAAATCTCATCTGAAATCGATAAAATGAGTGGTAAAGTTTTGCTATTACATGGCATAACGGGTTCAGGTAAAACGGCGGTCTATATAGAGCTTTGCCGTGAAGCGCTTAAAAAGGGCGGCTCGGCGATGGTTCTCGTTCCGGAGATCGCGCTTACCTACCAGCTTGTAAAGCGTTTCTACGCTCGTTTTGGCCGCAAGATAGCTCTTATGCACTCCGGTCTCACACCGGCCCAGAGGCGCGACGAATGGATGCGTTTACAAAAGGGCGAGGCGAGCATAGTTATCGGCGCGCGCTCGGCCGTTTTTGCTCCTCTCGATGATTTAAGGCTTATCGTTGTCGATGAGGAACACGACGGCTCCTACAAACAAAACGAGAACCCGGCCTACAACGCGCGAGACGTGGCCGTAATGCTTGGCAGTATTACAGGCGCGTCCGTTGTCCTCGGTTCGGCAACCCCCTCTATGGAGAGCTATTTTAATACACAACAAGGCAAATACGGGCTGTGCGAGCTGACACATCGGATTGATAACAGGCCTCTTCCGCCGGTAAAGTGCGTCAAGGAAGTCGGTGACGGGGGAGACG
>JBHHVT010000200.1:0-4412 GCA_046754425.1 Nitrospinota bacterium
CTGGTTACGACCTATAATTTGAAAATTCAATTTCTTCATGAATAATTCGGGCTAATGCTGTTTCTATCAATGATGGGCGGGTATCCCTCCTGTGCCGATAAGCACTCCGATAGGGAGGCATAAAAATCAAGAATGAGCGCGATTCCGATCTGATGGTGTAATATTATCGTCGTATGGGCAAAATGTGTGTATCTGGATTATTCATAAAGAAATCATGAATTATCCGCAAAGTGTTAGTTTGCAAAATTTTGCGTATTGTCCTCCTCAAAAAATGCATCGCCGTCGCGTTTTTTCACAAACCAGGACTGCGTACCCGCTTTATTTGTGAATAAAGTGGGGCGGACCGGAAAAGTCATGTCTGACGAACATCCGGGAAAACGACAAATTGTAGATGTCATGATTTTTTCTGCGCTCCTATTTCTCCTTTATAGGAAGATAGACGGTCCCGATATCTGGTATCACCTGTCTATCGGCCGGGAAGTATTCCGAACATTTAGCGTACCGCTGGAGGAATTCCTTGTATATACGCTTGCCGGAGAGCCCGGCATTTTTCATGCGTGGGGTTTCGGGCTTTTTTATTACCTTATATACACGTTGGCCGGATTTTGGGGAATGAGCCTCGCCAACTCCGCCCTGGGCGCCTTAGTAATTTTTCTGCTTTTTAAAACCGAAAGGGCAAACCGGTCTCCCGATCCTGGTTCAATATTAGTTTTGTGCGGCGCATTGTGGTTGATGCAATTTCGTCTAATCTACCGGCCGGAGACGGCTCTTTTTCTCTTGCTGGCCGGCCAGATATATCTCCTTGAGAGGTTTATGGAAGACAGGCGCTGGCGCCGGCTGGCGATTATACCCATGCTTACATTTCTTGCTATCCAGGCGCATCCCTCGGTGCTGATTGCAATGGGAGTCTATGCGTTTTATTCGCTTCAGATTTTATGGGACAATTACAGGGAAAATGACGGAGCGGCGCGTACGGCCGGCGGCCTTGCGTTAGTGGGTATCTGCTCGGTCGCGGCGTCGCTGGTAAACCCATACGGCCTTGAACAGCTTCTCATGCCGTTTACACTGGCGGCGCAGGGCGAGATGTTAAAGGACCTCGTGGAGTTTTTACATATATATGAAACGGAATACCTGCTTCCGTATATAGCGTTGGTAATCGTTTCTGCAATTGCGCTGGTGTTGCAGCCGAGAAAACGGTTTGTCTATTGGATATTGTTTTTCGTTTTTGGGTACATGGCCCTCACGTACGTTCGCAACCTGGCGCTGTTTGCCCTGGTAATGTATGTTCCGGTTGCCCGCGCGACTTCGTATCTGGCGGATAAATACATTCCATCAAACGACCCGGTTGCAAATCGTCTCCTCCAATCCCTTGCCGCGGCGGTTGTAATCTATACAACGGTTGCAATGGTGTCGGATTCGTCTTGGGGAAGCGGTCCGTCCGCCGGTGAATTTCCGGAAAAATCAGCCGCTGTTGTCATGGAGCTGCGGCCTCCGGGGCGCGTTTTCAATTTTTACGATATGGGTGGTTATCTTTCCTGGACTTTTGACGGCCGATATCAGGTTTCCATAGACAGCCGCCAGCTTACGAAGGACCGTTCACTCGTTTTGCACGATCAGGTTCTGACCTCAAGTAAAGGCTGGGAGGGAGTACTTCGCCGCTATGACGTCAATATGATCATTATACCGGCTACTTTGCCGTATTCTGGAATGCTGATTCCATTAGCGCCGGTTCTCGCGGACAGCAATGATTGGATGCTTGCCGCCACCGAAGAACGGGCGATGTTGTTTTTAAGGAACGGGGCGGTGCCGGGGTTGCCGAAAGAACGGATTCTGGATAAGCGACTGGTATGGAAGCAGATTATCAGCGAGGCGGCAAAAAACATAGAGGAATACCCCGAACACCCGATGGCTTATCTTGCGCTTGGCCGTGCCCGCCTGCGTGCAGGAAAACGTACTGATGCTATCGCTCCTTTGCGCCGTTATCTACAGTTGCGGCCCAAAGATAGAATATATGCGGATTTACTGAACCGGCTGGAGTCCGCGGTAAGATAAGGCGCATGCCTTAAACCAGCGGCCTCGCACTCCGGCGCGGCCGTCGTTGTGTATTATTACCGTTAAGGCTGCAGGCCGTACCCCAGGTATCCCTCGTTTTCTTTTAGGGCAGCCGGTCTGTAAACGTCAATCTTTCTGAAGAATTGGTCGCCGACGTAAACTCTTCCGTCCTCGTCCACGGCTATCCCGGCGGGCAGGAAATATTCTCCTGCCGCGCCTCTTTTTTGGCGTTTGCCGATATACATCAAAAGCTGTCCTTTGGAGTTAAATATCTGGAAGTTGCCGAAAGCCGCATCGACAACATATACATTGTCGTCACCGTCAAGCGCGATTCCCTTGGGGCGGGAAAACTGCCCCCCCAAACGTCCTATCTCTCCGAATGATCGAATGAAGTTACCTTGCTGATCTAACACCTGTATGCGGAAGTTTCCTCCATCAACAACGTAGAGGTTTCCGTCTTTGCCCATGGCGATGTTGTTCGGAAGATTAAATTCACCCTCCAGTGTGCCTCGCTGTCCGATATCGAAAAGACGTTTGTTTGTCGCAGTATCGTAAACCCGCACGTGGTGTTTCTTGGAAGTAACACCACCCGTATCCACCACGTAAATACGCGACCCGTCCGGAGTAACGGCAATGCCGGTGGGCCGATCCAAGTCGTCCTTTCCCCCGGCGAAAGTCGCAAGATATTTGCCTTCCGCCGTGAATTCCTTAACGGTTTTATCCCCCGTATCGACGATGTACAGGTTATCCTGTGCATCGATGGCAACCGTCATCGGTTTTTGCAAAAGACCCGGACCTTTTAAATCTCCGATTTCATAAAAGTTTTTTGCCGGCACGTCAAAAACAAAAACCTTGGCCGCGGCCGTATCGGCTACAAATACGCGCCCCTTGGAGACAACAATACCGTACGGCTTGACAATGCCTTTGCCCGTTTTTTTCTCGCCGGTTACCATGCGCCTTAACAGGTCTTGAGAAGAGTCCTGGGCTATGTCGGCGCTCCCCCGCAAGGTCCGTTCCCAGTAAAACCGCGGCACATCCGGAGGTTCGGGATAGGGGATTAATTTTTTCTTGCTCGTATCGACAGTTGTGCAAGAAGCGAGCATGATTACGGCCAATATAACTGTAAACATGCTAATCGGCCTTGCGCGCTGTAAGTAGACGCTGCTCATAAAAGAACCTCCCGAATAATATCAACAACAATTACAATGATGAATTGTTCCATCACGCCGCAGTCAAACTATTGTCCAATTAATACTGTTCATCGCCGTAAAACAACAAATATGACCCACTAATAAAAACACAGTTCACTCTAATATGCAAAAGAGATTATTAAACTCTTCATTTCAAATCAAGCGTACCCTTACACTCTTTATATAATTAGCGCATATCCACGTAGCACTATTTTGACCTGTAAAATCCCCAAAATCTACGTAAAAATTTTTTACAATCGCCACTTATTCTGTTTTTTACAATAACAGTATGAAATTATTACCTGTATTTGCAATTTAATAAGCTATTGACGTAATTTGGCTAATAATTAATGTCGAGATTTTTTACAATCACTTGAATGGCGAATGATGAAATCCATCATTTACACATTTATAACCACTATTTATCAATTAGTTAACTCTAAAAGCACGAGATTGTTTATTTACGGCTTAACTTTTGCACTCATACATGGGAGAATCCGCACACGGTGCGTACTACTTTAGAATAAGGGGAATATTAAAGATGAAAAAAGTAAAAAAATGGTTGCCTGTAGAATATTTCTATGGTAGACTACGCATCGAAACTAAGGGTGTACGAAGGAGGGGGTCAGTTTTTGGGATGACCTGCTCCAACGGTTTTCTTTGAAAGGGTTAGGGGTATTATGAAAGCAATGTGCGTCCGTATATTAGGTCTCGTCTTTTCGATTTCTCTTACCTTGTTTCCAGTGGTCGCTTTGGCAGCTGATGGATGGGATCCGTCTTCGCAAGCACCCAATGTGGACAGCATAGCCAATACCCGTCACAATCTTACTGTTTCCTATAGTAGTCAATCGCTCTTTATGGATCTTGCCCGTAACAACTACGGCCGGATATGTGTATATTGTCATACTCCGCACGGCTCCAACTCAACTTTGCCGAACGCACCGCTTTGGAACCGTACTAATCAGGTCGCCATGGGCACAACGTATACAACTTTCACGGATCCCACGTCCGGCAGGGATCTATTATCAGGTCAGTCAGCCACAGCTCCGGGCGTAAGTTCAATAACGTGCCTCTCATGTCATGACGGTACAGTGGCTATTGATTCGATTATCAATATGCCCGGTTCCGGAGGTTATAATCAGGTACAGGAAACCAGCGTGGATATTACTT
>JBHHVT010000201.1:0-4409 GCA_046754425.1 Nitrospinota bacterium
CTAGCGCCACCTTGCGGTGGGATCATTTACGGCAAAATTACAAAAATGAGTCTGTAGTGGCGCCGCTTGCTGCGCCTTCTTTAGCACGCCGACAAGGCGGGCAGGGCAAGCCCCGCCCCTACAAAGCATCCTGCCTTTGCGCCAGCTAATTTCATCCCGCTGTAAGCGGCCTAGCCGGATTTTTTGACGAGTTTCAGTTTCGTGTAGGCGTGTTCCATTGTGGGGAACTTTTCGCCGCGCACCTCGTCGATATATTCCTTGAACGCGTTTAGCGCGGTTTCGGCGACGTTTGCATAGGTTTTAGCGAACCTCGGCTTCACGTTTTCCGAAAGCCCCAGCACGTCGTGCATGACCAGTATCTGCCCGTCGCACTCCATCCCCGCGCCGATGCCTATGGTCGGGATATTCATCGACTGCGTTATTTTTTTCGCCAGTCCTACCGGCACCGCCTCGATGACGATTGAAAACGCGCCAGCCTCTTCCGACGCCTTTGCCTCTTCCATAATCAGGTTGGCCGACTCGGGCTCCCTTCCCTGCATTTTAAACCCGCCGTACCTGTGTATGGACTGCGGCCGTAGACCGACGTGGCCCATAACCGGTATACCGGCCTCCACGATGGCGCGGATGGCGGGCGCGACGCTTTTACCGCCTTCCAGCTTGACCGCATGCGCGCCTGTTTCCTTGATTATCCTTCCGGCGTTTTCCACAGCCTTTTCAGCGGACACCTGAAACGACATGAACGGCATGTCCACAATCACCAGCGCCCGCTCCACCGCGGCGGCAACGCTGCGGCCGTGATGAATCATCTCGTCAAGCGTAACGGAAAGCGTGTCGTCTCTGCCGAGCATGGTCATGCCGACGGAATCGCCGACCAGCACCACGTCGACGCCCGCACGATCCATCAGACGCGCGAATGCCGCGTCATAGGCCGTGAGCGCCGTTATTTTACGGCCTTTATGCTTATATTTTTGGAGAGTCAGCGTCGTTATCTTTTCCATTTTGTCCTCTATATTTGCTTCCGGAATGAAAAGAAAGACGCGCCAGCAGGGAGTTTATCGGGCAGGAATTTTTCCTGCGGTATTTTTTTTACTGACTTTTTCTTTCCGTCCCGGTCGATCAAGTCGATCCAAGCGGATTAAAAAATTCCCTCCCCTTAACAGGAGAGGATATTTTGTCCAGCAGTTTCTGAAAATCCTCCTTGTTCTTTACAAAATCGATCTCGTTAGTATTAACCTGCAACATCGGACCCTTGTCGTACCGGAAAAAGAATCTGTGGTAGGCCTCGTTGACCTCCTTTATATATTTTTCCGATATGCCGGATTCAAAGTCCCGGCCCCGCATCCGGACCCGCTCAATCAGTCTGTCCGTCTGCGCCGTTAAAAAAATCACAAGATCGGGACGCGCCACATTCACGGACAGATGCCGATAAATCTCATTATAAATCTCGTATTCGTCGGAATTCAAGTTCAGTTCGGCAAAAATCAGATCCTTTTCCAGCATATAATCCGCCACCACGTTTTTCTGGAAAAGGTTTAGCTGGTTCGCCTCTCCCAACTGCCGGTACCGCGACACCAGGAAAAAAAGCTGCGTACTGAGCGCGTATTTTTCCCTGTCCTCGTAAAATTTCGCCAAAAATGGGTTGTCGTCAACCTTTTCATACAATTCCGCCGCGCCGAACTGCCTGGCCAGCATCGCGGTAAGCGACGTTGTACCGACGCCGATAGGACCTTCAATCGCTATATATCTGTATCGCGGTGCGCTCAACTTATGAATCCGACCGACTGACGGCCGCACGGCTTTCCAGTAACTCGAAAAGCTGTCCGGTCGTTTTTCGCAACAGGGGATGAATAATGTCCGGCGCTATCTCGCGAAGCGGTTCCAGCACGAACCTGCGGTTCGCCATCTCCCGGTGCGGGATTACGAGTCGAGGGAAGGAGACAATCATATCGTCGTAAAGGAGAATGTCGATATCAAGCGTGCGGTCTTCGCGGTGCCCCTTGTTCTTCCTCCCCATTGACGATTCCAGCTCCTCCAGCCTGTCGAGAAGCTCAAGCGGAGAAAGCGTAGTTGTTATCTGCGCCGCGCAGTTGATGAACCACGCTTCGCTTTCCATCCCTACAGGCTCAGTATGATAAAAACCGGAGAGTCTGCAAAGCTGTATCTCGCCGAGGGCGTCGAGTTCTCTGGCGGCGCGCTCGATAGTTTTAACTCTGTCGCCTACGTTTGAGCCGAGCGAAAGGTACGAAGCCGCGCCGCATAACAGTGCGGCGTTACTGTTTTTACCGTTCCATTGCGGCAGTGTTTCAGAATGCAAACTCTATCTCCTTAAGCCGCTCGCCCATAAGTGCGGTCACCCTTTTTTCCTGCTCTTCGCCGTCCGCCTCGAAGGTGGCGGAAAACCGCAGGTAGCTTCCTGCCGTATCTTCCGGCACGGTGGATATATGTTTTTCGCGGATAAGGTACTGACTGCACTCTTCAGCATTTGAAAACTTCTGCCCGCTCCTGGTCCCTTTCGGCGACGGCACGTAAAGGTAGAACGTGCCGCCGGGCAGTTTCGCGTCGAAGCCCGCGCCTTTCAGCGCCGCTGTCATAAGCTTGAGCCGCCTTTCGTATTTCGCGGCGGTGCGCCTGGTAATGGACGGGTTTTGTAGAGCTACGATACCGGCCCTCTGGATGGCGGCAAACTGGCCGGAATCGTAATTGTCCTTTATATGCATGAAGCCGGATATGACAAGCGGATTACCGGTAACGAAGGCGAGCCGCCAACCGGTCATGTTGTACGCCTTCGACAGCGAATGTATCTCCACGCCGACGTCCATCGCGCCGTCGATGGAAAGAAAGGAGAGTGGTTTTTTATCGCCGTAAACGAGGGCCGCGTATGCGGCATCCTGTATGACGACTACGTTATGTTTTTTGGCGAACACGACCGCTTTTTCAAAAAACTCTCTTGTCGCCGCCGCGCCTGTGGGGTTGTTCGGATAGTTCAGGTACAGCAGTTTTGCGCGCCTCGCTACGTCATCAGGGACGGAATCAAGGTCGGGTAAAAAGGAGTTTTCCTTCGTAAGCGGCAGGGTATGAACTTCGCCGCCGAGAAAGAGGCTGTGGGTTCCCATCACAGGATAGCCGGGTACGGTCATCAACGTTACGTCGCCTGGATTTATAAAAATCTGCGGTATCATCGCAAGGGCGGGTTTGGAGCCGATGGAGTGGATTACCTGCGTTTGTGGATTTAGGCCGCCCACGCCGAAGACGTTTTCCATGTATTTCGCGGCGGCTTCCTTGAACTCCGCAATGCCGTTATCGGTGTAGCCGCGGTTTTCCGGTTTTGCGGCCTGCGCGGAAAGCTCCGCAACAACGGAAGCGTCCGCCATCTCGTCCGGCTCGCCCACGCCCATGTCTATCATTTCAACGTCGGGGTTCGCCTGCAGGGCGGCTCGCTTCGCGCGCTTTATCTTTTCGAATTTGTAAATCTTGTCTTCCTTGCCGAAATTATCGCCGCCGATCCTTCCGGCAAACAAGGACTGTATATATGGTTCGCTCACTAACTCCTCCAGTATGTGAATAAGGGGGAAATAGTAGGCAAACCGGCATCCATTTGCAACCGCCACCTTGCAGGTGGAGGCATTATTCTGTCGCTGATGCAGACCGCCGTTAAGGTGGAGGAATTCTAATTACCCCTCTCACCGGACGCTCCGATCGCAACCGGTAACCACGCTCCCCCTTAATTTCCGGATGAGGGAAAAAGACGCCCCGTTGCCGTATACACACAAAACCAATATACTTTGTGTATAACACACAGGAGAAAGCTATGCTTAGGACAAATATCGAACTTGACGAAAAGCTGGTGAAAGAGGCCATGAAACTCACCCGGAAGAAAACCAAAAAAGAGCTTGTGAATTATGCCCTCAAGGAGCTTGTGAGCAAAATAAAGCGAAAAAAACTCCTTGAGTTCGAGGGCAAGGTGGAATGGACGGGCAGCCTCCATGAGATGCGTAAAAGCAGGGTATGATCCTCGTCGATACCAGCGTCTGGGTGGATTTTCTCAAAGGCGTGAACTCCCCCCAGCGCCGGATGCTCCACAGGTTCATTGAAAACGATGAGGATATCTCCATATCGGAAATAATCCTCACGGAAATTCTTCAGGGAATCAGGGACGATAAAAATTTTAATAGCGTGAAAGGCTATCTGCTGGAGTTCCCGATTTACAGACCAAAGGGCACCGAGACCTATCTGAATGCGGCCCGGATTTATAGGAATTGCAGGAAAAAGGGTAAGACCGTAAGGAAAACGGCCGACTGCATCATTGCCGCAATATGTATCGAAAACGACCTGACAATCTTGCACAAGGATAGCGATTTCGACCTTATCTCCGGATGCACCGCCCTGAAAGTGATGAAGGTATAAAATAA
>JBHHVT010000202.1:0-4404 GCA_046754425.1 Nitrospinota bacterium
CATAGCGCTGGGCATTGCACATCTCATCCGCCTCCGCTTCCAGCATGGCGTTCAGCGTCTCCTCTACCGTGCCTCTGACCAATTTATCCAGATGACCCCGTATCTCGCTCTCATCAATCCTGATCACCTTGCCCAGTGGTTTCGTGTTATCTTTTTTCATGGTGGTCCTCTTCGGTCTGTATTGTGGTTTTGCAATTACAGTTTTAACAGACCGGGACCACCCCTTCAAAATTTGTGCGAAAAATAATTTACGTTATCTTTACGTTATCTTCACTTTTTTCATGAAAGTGGATTTACACTCGAAAACCTAAAGACAAGCCGCGGAAGAATAGGGTGCAATGAGTTTGTGTTTCGCAACCATGCCTAACAATTGCGTCAACTCGGGCAGCAAAAAGCGCCTATTTGCTCTGCCCCCCGGTTACGTGAAACGTTGGCCGGCCGCATCGTACTAACAAACGGACTGCGGCGGCGCCTGTTCTATAAGTCCTTTTATGGCTGGAGAGCGGCCGTTCTTTCACAGTCGCCTCCAGCCCGTTAGCGATCACAGTATTTATTGTCCTTATACGCGTGGCACTTGCGTAACACGACGCGTAAGAACCATGTATGCCCACGCAACCCCAAGTCCGTGTGTCACGTTGATGGCTATCAGATTGGCCGCATAACCAAGTGTGGTAAAAAGGGAGATAGCTATAGCGCCCCTCAAAGTAAGCTCAACCAGCGCGATTCTTGTCAGCCTTTCCAGGCGTGCGAGTGTAAATGGAAAAACGGTAGAGTGCCGGGCGATTCCGAGCCAAAATATTCCGGCTCCGGCTGCCCAAAATACATAGGGAGGTCCGGATACAGCCGATCTTCCCACCCAGAGATTCACGATGGCAGGGCTGGCCAGAGCGTATGTGACCCCGACCGTAAGGGCGATAACCACCATGACCGGGAAGCCGCGGACGTAAGTTTGTCGAATGGCGGAATACTGCCCATGCGCTTCCATTATCAGAATTTCAGGTTGCAGGCTGTCGGAGAACCGCCATAAGGCCAAAAGGATAACTTCGGCGATTTTCCAGACAATTGTGAACTCAGCGGCGGCATCAGGCCCACCAAGAAACCCGACTAGAATCACGTCAGCCTGCAACATCGCCAAAACCAGCCCATAAGCCAGGTATCTCCGACCATCCCGTCGAAGGAAATTACCGGCCGTCCCGATGACGTCACGCAAGGCCAAAGGGGCAGAAAGTCTGAGAAGCCGCTTGCGCCGCCGGATTGCCGCAAGTAGGGCGGCCATAGTAGTAGAGAAAAATTGCGCGGCTACAACACCTTCGAGGTTGCCGCCCGAATGCAGCCAAGGTAGGACCAAAGCCGCAAATAGGAGAACCGAAAAAATATAATAAAGATGCCCTAATGCCTGCTGGCGGATCGACGACAACATGTAGTATTCAGCGCTCAGGATGCCTTGAGCCAAAAGATTTAGAGCCGCAAAGGCGATAACTATTTTTAGGTCAATCTGACTCGGGATGTTGAAAGAATGAAAAATGTGAAAAGTGTATGCTAAACTTGCCAATATGATGCTCGCGAGAGTGAAATAGACGAATAAGAAGACTCTTGTGGCCAGAAAATACTTTTTTGTAGATACGAAATCCTCCAGTGCCGCATTAAGTGCTAGGTTGCGAACCATGATTCCCTGCAATGCGTTAATGCTGATGTTGCAGGTTGCGGAAAAAGCGGTGATCAGAGCGAGAATGCCGAAGGCGCTTTTCCCAATTGTCCCAAGGTAGGCTGGCACCAGCATAATCTGCACTACGGCCTGGAGTCCTAAAAGCGCGTGGCCGGTCCCGACTGCCGCGAAATAATGCTTCCAGTTGGAAAAAATGTTTAACAGTCGGGCGGTCATTTGGGTACGCCCGTCGCAGGCCGCTTGGCGATTACCGCGATGTAGGGTGAAAACGTGCGCGAAGGCATTTGCTTTCCAAAAAGTATTTCCAGGCTCCAGACCGCGGCAGAACCAGCGATAAGAACGTAAAACATTGCCTTTTTTAAGCCGTTGACGACTGACCTGGTGCTGAGCCTGCTCGGATTGAGGATGTTGTAACCCATGGTTATCAGGTAACGGCTCTCGATGACCTCAAGGCCAGCATCTTGATGAGCGACAGCGAGTTGACGAGCATCGAGAGGAACGTGAACCTCATAAACTTCCCTGTCCAAAAGGCGCTGCAAGAAACCAAGCGTGCCCGACAAATTCGGGATTATTGAAATCATCACGCCTCCCGGCCTTATGTAACGCGCAAGAGACGATATGGCCTCCGACGTTTGCGTGAAATGCTCGATGAAGCCGTTCGTAAAAATGACATCGAATCGGCTATCCATGAGGTTTGCGACCTCGAAAGCATCTCCGCATACGAACTCAACACTGGTTTCCATATTCTGCCTTTCGAACAATTGGCGTGCTTGTGCACACCCCTCTTCGGAATAATCAACGCCGGTGACCCTGAATCCGAATTCTTTTTCGAAATAAGGAAGCCAGATCGATCGCCCACACCCGATTTCGACTATACTCGCGCCATGCGTCTCGAGACCCGCAATGGAAAATACGTGACAAAAATAATTGTGTATGGATAGCCGAATATGATTGCGCAAGCCATAGTCAGACAACTTCAAGGGCCGTGGCAGCGGCTCTTGATTCCAGCATCGATCCCAGTAGCTTTTATCGGTCTTGCTATCCATAATTGAATTGTATCGCAAGTCTAAGAACTCGCGGATTCAAGTTTGAAGTGCAACAGGTTAAATCACCCCCGGCAAAGCCGGGGGCCTTCCTCCACTGAGTTAACGAAGTCCTGGTATCGAAGAAAACTTCATAGGGTGTCCGAAAGCCCAACAATTTTCTCGGGCGGTAACGACACGCTGGGCAATGGGTCGGTTTTTTTCTGCATGCCGGTATGGCGGCCAAAGCCCAGCAGCGAGATAAGATGGAACGCCTGTTTCACTACATCACAAGACCGCTGTTATCGTAAAATCACCGGTCACTGACGGCCAACGGTCACGTCCGCTATCAACTGAAGACGCCTGTAAATATTCTTTCACACTTCAAACAAGCAAAAATCGATTTGAAGACGGTGGATTATTCAGTTTATCTGATATCCACTCTTAAAATCTGCCTTATAACCAATAACACACCAATATGGTATGTCATCATTAAAAGTGATCCTCACAAGGCCTGCACTTTTAAACATTGCAGTAATCTCGCTCTTTGTAAAGCGCTTTTCTAGTCTTGTACCAAATCTGTCTAACGCGTCCGTTCGCATGCTGTAAAAAGATAAATTACGATAAGCTGATAATGGTATGTTATTTACATTCAATCCAATTTTCTCGGCCAAAATTGCTAATCGCGCGAAAGGATAATAGACAAGAACGGCTATCACTTGCGAAATAAATAATTTTAGCTTAAACGGTAAAACCGAAATGGTACGTCGCATGATATCTGAACATTTCCAGATCAATTTGAACCATAATGGTTTACTGTCAAAGGCATAATAAATATAGGCTAGGAAAGGTGCGCCAGGTTTAAGTTTCTTTACACAACTTATTATTCCGCCGAGCGTATCAGGTATATGATGTAGAACCCCAAGCGAATAACCGAAATCCATTGAGTTGTCGTCCAGAGGAATGTTCTCGAACGATCCACTGTAGACATGACAATTCATAAATTGGCTTAAATTATTTTCCGCAACCATTAATGCTTTATCACTAGCGTCGATGCAATATAATTCACCAACATTCGGCGCTATCAACTTCGCCCATCGGCCACTACCACATCCCATATCAAATCCTTTTGCATTTTTGTCTATTTTACTCCAGTCAAATATTGCAAAATATCTATCAAACTGTTCGTGTAGTTCTTCTTCACTCAGTTTTTCTTGTGAATACTGTTCCCATTCGTCACCAAAATCATCGACTGTTCGTTTATGAATATTTTGCATATTTTTAGAACAGGCTCCTAGCAATTATGCATTCAATATTTATTTAATAAATATCGTCCATGGGAAAGTGCAATATCGGAAAGACAATAACTTCATGACAACTTAGACCAAACTGTCCTATTCACATAATCCACATAACTCAGAATGATCCTTACGACTTTCCTGGAAACATCGTCCATTTCATAGTCCGGCACCTGTGTCGATTTCTTTCCGGATAGATATTGTTGTGTAATGGTATCGATAGCCTGCAAAACCAGTACCTTATTAAGGCCGCCCATGATCAGCACTCCTGCGTCCATACCTTCCGGGCGTTCGTGGGCCTGGCGGATCATGACAGCGGGCAGATTAAGCAAAGCCGCTTCCTCGGTAATTGTCCCACTGTCTGACAAGATACAAAAAGCATTTTTCTGCAGCTTGATGTAGTCGAGGAAACCGAAGG
>JBHHVT010000203.1:0-4365 GCA_046754425.1 Nitrospinota bacterium
CGAAATTAAAAAACTGCTCGACTTCGCCGGCTCCACAAAACGCGGCCTCACCGGCTCCTGAAGCATCGCGGATAAACGCAGTCCTCACTACGTTAACCTTTTAAATTCAATAAGTTCTCGGATCCAACCTCTGCTTTTCCACATTGGCCGACCTAAATGTTATAATTCTTCGGAATATGGAAAATAACGGGAAGCTAAGGACGGGCGTCATAGGCGTGGGCAGAATGGGACAGTTCCATGTGAATGTCTACTCGGAACTGCCGGAAGTGCAGCTTGTCGGAGTGGCCGATATTAACAGGCGGGCGTGCCAGGCAATGGTTGAGAAGTTCCGCGTAGACTATTTCGAGAACTTCCACGAACTCTTAAAACAGGTCGATGTAATCAGCATAGCCGTACCGACTCCACTGCATTACGAAGTGGCAAAGGAAGCGCTGCAAAACGGCGTCCACGTCCTGGTGGAAAAGCCGATTTCGGACAGCTTCGAAAAGGCTCAGGAGCTCTTTGAAATCGCGGCGCAGCGCGGCCTCGTCCTTCACGTCGGGCACGTGGAGAGGTTCAACGGCGCGGTGCAGGAACTGCACAAAATAGCCAACGAGCCAATTCTTATTGAAAGCAGGCGTATGGGGCCGTTCGCGGCGAGGATGAAGGACGACGGCGTTGTTCTCGACCTGATGATCCACGACATTGACATCCTGCTGAACCTTGTAGACTCGGAAGTGGAAAAGGTAAACGTAATAGGCCGTTCCGTCTACTCGGAAAACGAGGACGTGTTATGCGCGCAGATGCAGTTCGCCTCGGGCTGTCTCGCCACTATCACGGCGAGCCGGGCCACGCAAAATAAAGTGCGCACGATGTCGATAACCTGCAAAAACAAATACGTCCACCTTGATTTTGCCGACCAGGAGATACAGGTTCACTCGATGGCAGCGACCGAACACAATCTTGAAAAACAGGAACTGCGTTATAAGGAAGTGGAGCAGAGAGAGCGCATATTTATCCACCGCGAACATCCGCTTAAACTGGAATTGCGCCACCTGATTGACTGCGTCCTGAACAGGGCAAACAGGCGCGTATCCGTGGAAAACGAGCTGAAATCTCTCAAGCTCGCGCTTGAAATCCTCGAAGGCTATAAAAGTAAAGCCACGGTTTAATGTCATCCAACGCGCCTGCGCGGCCGCCGCTTGGCCTTATTGCCGGCGCGGGCGGCCTTCCCCTGATCGTATGCGAAACGGCGGCCGTACGCGGCCGGCCCGTTGCGGCAGTTGCCTTTGACGCTAAAACGAAAGAGCTGATAAACGGCCATTCGGACGTCAAGCTCTTCGGTCTGGGCCAGGCCAACAGCGTAATCAGGCATTTTGCCGATGCGGGTGTAAAGGAAATATGTTTTGCCGGCAAAATCGAAAAGGTAAGCCTTTTCAATAAAATCGCCTTCGATGGCCGCGCGTTGAAACTGATGAAAAAGGTGGTTCTGCGAAAAAGTGATACGGCAATCATGAAAGTTATCATCGATGAACTTGAAGAGGAAGGTTTCAAGGTAGCCAAACAGACCGACTGGCTGCCAGGTCTGCTGCCGCAAAAAGGGTTGCTCGGAAGGCAAGAACCCAACGCGCAGGTGAAGAGCGATTTCGAATTCGGCGTGAAGATTTGCCGCGAAATAGCCCGGCGCGACATAGGGCAGACGATAATCGTCAAGGAGGGCGCCGTCCTTGCCGTTGAAGCGGCGGAAGGGACCGACGCCGCCATCGAAAGGGGTTGCGGATTGGGAGGAAAAAACTGCGTGATGATTAAACACAGCCGTCCAAAGCAGGACTTCAGGTACGATATCCCTTCTATCGGGCCGAATACCGCAACGCTTTTGGTAAAGCATAAAGCGGCCGGATTGGCAGTGGAAGCAAAACGCACTCTTCTGATAGACAGGCGGAAGACGGTGTCCATCTGCGATAACGCCGGCATCGCTTTCGCCGCGCTGTGAGCCGATTAAAAGAAAATTCACCGCAAAGGACGCAGAGAACGCAGAGGACCAAGGAGAGGATTTTATAAAGGGAAATTCCTGTTTAATCCTCCCCTTAATAAGGGGAGGCGGCGCGTAAGTGCCGGAGGGGTTGAAAATCGTAAAGGACAGACAAATGTTTTACCACTACAATTATTTCTTCCGTCTCCTCTGTCGCAATTTCCTTCCCAGGAAATGCTGGTGAACGCAAGTTCATGGAAAAACCGTTCCGTCCAACTGGTCGGTGCGTTCACGCTTTTCCGGCTCTTTATGATTGGCCGTACGGGGCTGGGCGATTCGGAGTCCTATTACTGGACGTGGTCGCGACACCTGGCCCTCAGCTATTACGACCACCCGCCGATGACGGCGTGGCTAATCCGCGTATTCACCGAAATCGGCGGCGACAGTTCTTTCTGGACGCGCCTGCCTTCGACGCTTCTTTTTTTAGGCATCTGCTACCTTCTCTACCGCACGGCCGAAAGGCTCTTCGACGCGGAGACAGGCTTCTGGTCGCTTTTAATATTTAACTTAATGCCGCTTTTTTCGGTAGCGGCTTTGCAGATGGTGCCGGACATACCGGCCGCGTTTTGCTGGGTGCTTTTCGTCTATCTGGTTATACAACTGCTGGATGAAGACAGGCCTCTTATGTGGTACCCGGCCGGCGCGCTCGTCGGGCTGGGACTTTTAGGCAAATACATGGTCGCGCCGCTGGTGCCCGCCACGGTTTTAATGCTCGCCTGGCACCCGGAGTATCGTAAGCATTTAAAAAAACCGCACATTTACCTCGGCGGCGTGCTGGGGCTGGTTGTCTTTTCGCCTGTCATTATCTGGAACTACGTTAACGGCTTTCCGTCGTTCCGTTTTCACCTTGTCGACAGACAGCAGGAGGCGCACTTCCAGCTAAACCAGATGGGCGAATTCCTCGGCGGGCAGGCGCTTTACCTGTCGCCGCTTATCTGGTTCGGCCTGTTTTACATCCTTTACCTCAGCGGCTGGGCCTTGTTTGTCGATAAGGATAAAAGGTTTGCCGCGCTTTTTTGGTACTCCGCCGCGCCGCTCGCGTTTTTTTACTTCATCTCCATGTGGTCGAAGGAATCCGAGCCGCACTGGCCCGCGTTCGGATACCTGACGCTGATTGTCGCTTGGGCGGCGTTTTACGTTCGGGCGAAAGGCAGACTGCGGAACTACACAATCGCGTCGCTTGCCCTTTCCGCCGTGATGATAGCCGTTTTCTACATTCATACGTTCGTGCCTATCCTGCCGATAAAACCGAAATACGATATCGTTAACGAACTTTACGGCTGGGACAAAGTCGCCGCCGAGGTGGAAAAGATTTACGATGAATTTCCTGCGGATAAAAAACCTTTTCTACTCGCGCACCACTGGGTGCTCTGTTCCCAGCTTGCTTTTTCGACTCAGAACCGCTTACCCGTTTACTGCCTGAACAAAAGGACGGACCAGTTCGACTTCTTCCCCGATAATAAGCCGCCGTTAGGGGATGACTTCATCTTCGTTGCCGACAACCGTTTTAAGGAGCCGCCCGATCATTTTTACAAGTTTGAGAGTGCGGACGCGCCGCGCGAACTGAAAATCTATCGCGGCAATAAACTTATGCGAACCTTTTACATTTACAAAGCCTACGGCTTCAACGGAGAGCGGTAATGCAAAATAAAAGGCTCGCGTCCCCTCTTCCTCGCTATTCATTAATCAGAGATATATGAAATCAGAACTTTATCTACCCAACCGGAAGGAATGGCGAGCCTGGTTGAGGAAAAATCATGCCAAAGCAAAGGAAATATGGCTAGTCTATTTCAAAAAAAACAGCGGCAAACCCGGCATTAATTACGCTGATTCGGTTGAGGAAGCGTTATGTTTTGGCTGGATTGACGGCCTGAAAAAAAGTATCGATGAGCAAAGGTACTCGTATAGATTTACACCCAGAAAAGCAGGCAGCAAGTGGTCGCCACTTAACATTAGATTGGCCGAAAGGATGATAGATGAAGAAAAAATGACACAAGCCGGGCTTTTGGCATTCGATAAGAGGATAACTTACGATGAAGAGATTCTGAAGGCCAAAGACGCGAAACAAATTCCGCTCACATCCGAAATTGAAAACGCGCTCAGGGCGAATAAAAAGGCATGGGAGAATTTCAACAGTCTTGCACCCGGCTACAAAAAGCAGTATATCGGCTGGATAAGTAACGCGAAAAAGCAGGAGACAATGAAGAGACGGGTGAAAGAAGCTATAAGGCTCCTGGCGGGGAACAAGAAGCTGGGGATGAAATAGTTTTACGATGAAGAGGGAAAAAGGAATCGCCCTTTTTAGTTTGTTTCACCCATCACGGAGACGCTGGGTCGAGGCGGCGGTTTCCACT
>JBHHVT010000204.1:0-4335 GCA_046754425.1 Nitrospinota bacterium
ATCCGGAAATGGGAGAAATGTTACGAGGAAAACGGGTTTTTCAGCAACCTGCTAGGATTTCGGTACCGTGCTCATTTTTTTTATGCGCCTTTGGTGTAAGCGCCGGACCAGTGGCCCCTTTCCTGAGTGTTCCGTGGCAGCCGGTACATCTGTCGAAATATATCTTAGATGCCTTCTTCATCTCTGCCTTTGTGATTTTCGGCGGTGCGGAATATGCTGGAGAAGCTGTATACAATAGGACAAGTGAAATTATGTATAAAGTAAAGAACTTATTGATCGTCATCTTTGACCCTCCCCCTTTAAAACTAGACGGTAGAATAATAAATATATAGTTTGGACTCCTTATGCGATTCCATTAAGCGGTTGTATATCGTAGTAAAGTCTATATATATTCAAAAAATATTCCATGACTTTTCTCATTTGAATTTTGTAAATAATGAGATATTATTGTGGATTTGAATGAAGCTCGATTTTTTATCAAAACATCCAATCCATGCTACGCATGACCGACTTCAAAAAACCGTTTGCATAAATGAATTATGGGTTTATTATGATTTGACGAAGGCGCGCAAAGACGTGAAGACAACTTCTCTCTAGACCGTTTACTAAAATTTATATTTTAAACAGGCGATCTTTAATGGATTCTCTCAGAAATATTAAGCTATGAACCTGGACTGGAATTACTCTGGCCCGAAATTACTTCTTGGATCAACGGTCTTCTTTATCTATCTCCTCATGGTAATGGGCAACCTCGTTATGACTACCGGAGCAGGCCTGGCCTGTCCCGACTGGCCGCTTTGCTACGGTTCGGTAAACCCGCCCAAGGAGATTGCCATCTGGACCGAATGGACTCACCGACTGCTGGGCGCGGTTACAGGGCTTTTAATCCTCTTTTCGACGGTTTTTATCTGGAAAAAAGCGGGTGTTGCGTTGCGTTTTTTTTTAAAAGTTGCTCTTGGATTTGTTCTTGCCGGCTCGCTGCTGGGCGGTTTGGTGGTATTGATAGAAGCGCCTCTTCTCGACAGCTTTTTGAGGATTGCCGTTGTTTCAAGTCATATTTTCATTTCAACAATCATCTTTACCAGCATGATTCTCGCCTTTTACACTGTTAAAGGGGACGGCAACACGGACCGGAAGTTGTACTCGCTTTCACTGTTCGGAGTGATTTATTTCCAGGTTATCCTAGGGATACTGGTCCGTTATGCAAACGCGACACTTGCCTGTCCCGATTTTCCACTCTGCCAGGGAAGCCTTCTGCCGCCGAATTTTGCCCCCGAGGTGATTTTGCACTACACGCACAGGCTGACTGCTTTGGGGATATTCATTTTAACCCTTTGGAACCTTGTAAAAAACGGTGGATCCGGAAATCGCGATGCCTATAAGGCATACGTTACATTCGGCCTTGTTTTTTTACAGGCCGCGCTTGGAGTATCTATTGTCTTAACACAGATGTTTTTGCCGTTTTTGGTATTTCACGGCATCGTTGGCTTCGCGTTACTCGGTTGGGTTGCCTACCTTGGCGCGCCTTATATCGTTTCGTCGTCCGACGAACGGGTTGTTGCCGCATAGAATGAGGCAGAAAAGCCACGTAACAGAATTACAGGCAATAAAGACTATAACCGGCCTTCTTGTTTTACCCAAGCCGGGCATCGTGGCGCTGGTTCTCGTCTCGTGCATGACCGGTCTTTACATAGGCGGACGCGGTATGCCTGATAGCGAGGTTGTTTTCTGGGTGATGCTCGGCCTCGGCACGGCTACAGCGGGCGCCACAACTTTAAATAACTTTGTGGACAGGGATATAGACGGCATCATGCATAGGACTCGCATGAGATCCATCCCTTCCGGATCTGTTTCAGCAAGGCGGGCGTTTCTGATTGGAACTGTTTTTGTAACCGTATCGCTTATTATTCTGAAAATCACGGTCGGAAACCTTGTAACTCTGCTTACGGGCCTGGCGGTTTTTATTTACGTGATTTTATATACAATTTTCTTTAAGCGGTTGACGCCTTTTGCCACTCACATAGGCGGAGTTGCCGGCGCCATGCCGCCGCTTATAGGATATGCCGCCTCCACAGGGTCGCTGGACGTAAATGCATTTATTCTTTTCATGATAATCGTTGTATGGCAGCAACCCCATTTCTGGGTACTTGCACTCAAATACCGCGAAGATTATGCAAAGGCGGGAATACCGATACTCCCTGTTGCCAGGGGAGTGCGGGCGACAAAGGTTAAAATGTTCTGGTACACTCTTGCCCTTTTTCCAATTACGGCGATCCCATATTTTATCGGTATAGTCGGTGTAAATTACCTTGCGGCGGCAGTTGTGATGAACTTTGCATACCTTTCGCTAACAATAAGATTTCTCCTGTCCCCAAAAGATAAGAATATGTTTCTTTTCTTTTTTTCCATCGCCTATCTCGGTGTAATTTTCTGCGCTATGATTATTGATCTATAAGTATGGACCAGTGATAGGTATACGGAGAGAATGTTTGTTAGTTTTTTTGCGGCCCTGCTGGCCCAAATCCTACTATCCAGAGCATTAAGCCCAATTATTCATGGAGTTAGTGTATTGTTGGGGAATTAACCTTTTTCCAGAAAGATGACTTTTGTCATACTTTATTTTGCCTTTTTTGATGATAATAGAGCTGGTCATATTTGCAGTTTCAAGATTTAATCGGGGGGGGTTGACGAAATGAAATTAGTTTTTCGAGCTGTTTTCCCCTCCATTCTGTATAAATCACATCCTTACCGTTTCCAATTTTTCAGGTTCTGGAGTTTTTTTTCGGGAGGTTTTTTATTAATTAAATAAATAATTAAATAAAGAAAAGCGTTTTTTAACTAAAAACATAGGAGGGAACAATATGCAGGGGGATGAAGACCAGGTGAAAAGATCATATTGGGTAACTTTCTACGACGACATAATGCTTCTTTTCTTCTTAAGTGCAGCGATAACGTTCATTTCTTACACCGTTTGGGGTCTGGTAGAGATAGGCACAGTTCCTGTTTCACCCCTAATCAAGCAAGAAACTGCTGCTGCTCCAAAAGCAGCTGCCAAGAAACCGATAGCGGCGGTTGGATTCTGGAAAGAGTGGAAAATAGGAACCAAAGGCCAATTTCCTCCATGCGGCACAAACGTAATGGCGCTAGGATTGGACCAGGTTCTGCAAGATACGGTTGACGCGTACTGCGGTCTGGAACCCGGCCATTACAAAACATACATAAATCCTGCGGCACGGTCGGCCTATGATGAAAAAGCCGATACATATCCTGACGGCTTAACTGCCATATTGACACTGCCTAAGCTTGGTGTTGGATTTGTAACATTCCACAAGGACGGTAAGGCATATATGGATGCTATTACGCTGGCTGACAGCATGTCGATAGCATCGAGCGAACCCGGCCATCCTTTGAATCCGCAGTTCTGCATCAACTGCCACACCCAGTACTTGGACATGTGCAAGGGATGGGTTTGCGGGAACAGGAATGACTGATGATGAAACTTAACCATATGATGTTAAATACGGCAGATATGGGGATAAAGACGCTCACATTTCGCCGCATGACAGTAAGTAAAATCAGTAAGAAGAAAACGAGGGGGTTAATATGGCTATAAAAGCCTTGGAACATAACTGGTGGCGCCAGCCGCTTCACAAAGAGGAAAAGACATGGATTACCATCGCCCTGGTATGGTGCCTTGTCATAACTGTCTTCATGCCGGTATGGCACTTTATGGCAGATCAAGTCGTTTCCACCGAATCATACAAAATATCAGGCGAACAGTACGATGTGCTGTTCGATGAGTTTGTAGATAAGTACAAAGTGGGCGAGATGGAGGGGATTGCCGTAACAGAGCCTCCCGCAAACAGTGACGTTTTTATGAGGGCGAGCCAGTTCCTGTGGGAACCGGTCATCAAACTCAAAGTGAACCAGACCTACCGGATTCATCTTTCGTCAGTGGACATGAACCACGGGTTTTCGATTACTCCAATTAACATGAATTTCCAGGCGGTTCCGGGATACGACTTCGTGATAACGCTTACTCCCACGACTACCGGCGAATACGTTATACAGTGCAATGAATTTTGCGGTATCGGACATCACACGATGACCGGCAAAATTATCGTGGAAGCATAGGGGGAGTATGATGAATAGTGAATTTCGCACCTGTCCGACGACAGGATTAAAAGTCAATCTCCCTGCCGAGAACCTTATTAAGATAAATGCCGTAACCGCCATAGTCTTTTTGCTTGTCGGGGGGCTTCTGGCGTTAACACTCGCGCTTACGAGATGGCAGGCTATTCACCTACTGCCTGAAGACTATTTCTACCGGTTTTT
>JBHHVT010000205.1:0-4317 GCA_046754425.1 Nitrospinota bacterium
CGCCGTTTTGCGCTTCCTTTGGAAGACAACAACCCCTTGACCTGCTCAAGTAAAATAACTTTTGGGCGCAATTCATCTGCAAAGCGGATGATTTCAAAAAGAAGAAGCCCTCGCTCATCGCGTAATCCAAGTTGTTTGCCAGCAAGGGAAAACGATTGACAAGGAGGGCCGCCGAAGATAAGGTCTAACTCACCTTGTTTTAGGTTGAGGTTGTTTATCAGTTCTTGTGGATTAATTGTTCGAATATCTTCCTCAATTACGCACGTGTTGGTTTTTTCGCGTTCAACGGCAGCACGCAAAGTAGAGCAACAATGCTCATCAAACTCAATCTGAGCTAAGATTTCGAAGCCTGCTTCTCGAATGCCAATGTCCATTCCACCGCTGCCCGAGAAGAGGCTTATTGAAGTTCTCTTTGTGTGTTTCATGAAAATAGCCGATCCGAAAATACACTATAAACCGAAAGTTTTTCCTTCATCTGCTGTCGCCCTTCTGAAAAACTTTGTTATCTCCTTTGGCCACCTGTCCAACTCGCCCGCGTTGGCCCGCCACGCCCGGCCCATCCTGTGGGCGGGCACCTTTTCATTGCTGGCGAGGTTGTAAAGCGTGGATTTGCCCATCTTCAGGTATCGCAACGCTTCTTCTAAAGTCAGCCAGTTGGTAATAACCTTTCATACCATCGCTCCTTGTTAACTATTAACAATATATAGTAGGAAGTTCAAGAGATTTATTAGCTCCCACGTTATGAAATCAACCCGTTACCGTTCAATCAAAATTACTTCCCGCAAGTGTCCGGTTTTATCGCGGTCGGGGAGCCAGATTTTACCACATCCAGACTTCTTCCGGTTTTAAGGCCGTTGATAATAAGGCTTGTCTAAAACGGCTCGCTGCTTACCAGAAGCGTTCGACGTGAATCTGGCCCGGTTCTTTTTTCTTGTGCTCCCTGTAACCGCCGTCTGTAAGCAGTTCGACCATCGCCTCCACCATGGCGGGCGCGCCGCAAAGAAATATATGCGTGTCGTCCGGCGTCGGAACGAAGCCGAATCCGCCATCAGCTAAATTCTTGCTCCACAAATCCTGCACGTATCCGGAATGTCCCGTCCAGCCTTCTTTTTCGTCATCCGGTCGGCTGATGGTGGGTCGGTAAATAAAGCCGCTGAAGTAATAGTCCAAAGTGGTAAGCTCCGCCCGGTAACCGAGGTCCCACGAATGCCGCGCGCCGTGGAGAAGCGCAAAGCGGCGGTTCGGCCTGATTTTGTACTCCGTCCTTATCATGCTCATGTACGGCGCAATACCGGTTCCCGTGGAGACCATTACGATATTCGCCTCTTCCGGCACCTGATCGAGCGTGAACAGCCCCTTGTAACGGTCGGACATGAAAACCTTATCGCCCTCTTTGAGATCGAAGAGCCTTGGAGTAAGGGTCCCGGACCGTATCAGGGTTATATAAAGCTCCAGATATTTCTTTTCCAACGAAGAGGACGATATGGAGTACGGACGCTTGATGATTTTATCCGCGTCCGGAATTTTTTCTTCTGGGTCGGAAAGTTCCGTCCGTTTGGCCGATCCAGGCAGACCAAGTACGGCATACTGTCCGGCCTTGAATTCCGGCAGTTCCCATCCAACCGGTTCGACACGGAGGATGATCAGGCCGGGAGCCACTTCAATACGTTTTTGAACAATTGCGTTGAGACTATTATCCGCCATCTTTTTTCCACCTTACAAGTTTGATGCCTGCGATAAGGCAAGCAGGTTGACCATATCTGTATGTCTTAATACTAAACGAACCGGTCAACAATATTATACGCCGTTGTCCGCCACCTTGCAGGTGAAGGTAAATTGCTCGCGCCCCGTTTGCAACGGGAGTCGATATGCTGGCGCAACTACTGTTTTGGTGGCGTAGACATTCTTGTCTGCGTTTTTCGCGAAGCGGAAACATCCCGCGCCCTGTGGGCGCGCCACAGGCAGGAATGCCTGTGCCACCAAATCAAATTATCCCACCCGCGGGGTGGCGCCGGCTATTTTCATCCCGCTGTAAGCGGGCGTTTTACGACGAATGCTTCGGGGTGGTCTTCCAGCAGTATTTTTCGGTTTTTACCCTGCCAGAAAAGATAAAACTTCTCCCTCTCTTCCGGAGTGGCGCTGCCATGCACGACCCCCGGCATATAATCCGAATAACTCTGCTCTTCATCGGTCATCGGTATCATGGAAGGCTTCGCGAGCACTTCGACTTTTTCGCCCGTATCGATGCGTTTGAACTCCACCAAAATTCCCTGTCCGTTACTGTAGTTCTCGTCATATACGAAAAGGTTCGCGCGCGCGTGTTTTCCGCCAAGACCGTGAAACCCTGTCTCTATCGCCGCGCCGGTAATGTACTGGATAACCTGCCCGATGGGCCCGTTGGCGCCGTCTTCCCTGCCGCCGGCAAACCTTACTTCAAGGTTTCCCCTTACCGGCGTTTCGTCGCCGTAAAGTTCCTTGAGGGCAAGCTGTGTCAATCGAAACGCCGAAGATACCGATGGGCATGCGTGACCGGCAAGTTTTACGCAATCCTGATAGCTGTAATATATCGGCTGGTCGTCATCGATTGCGCCGAGCGTCGATGCCAGGGAATCGCGCATTGATATCGGCTCTACGTCGTCGTAAAAAGACTGCTTCCACTTTGTATGCGGCACTTTACGACTCCCGGTTGACGGCTTTGTTTAACGCTTCCATCAAAGCCGGGACGTCCACGTTGCCTACCGCCGCCGTAACGGCAATACTCTGTCCGCCGCCGCAGCAGGAATCGACCTTAAAGTCGTTCAGGACCTTCATCGTTTCCGGATACTTATTCACGACATCGTTGATAATCATATCTTCCGTTATTGCTGCCATACTGTTGCCTCCAATTCCTAATTCGATTATTTTACTTTTTTAGCAAATCATCCGGATATGACTTTTGTCAATTAGGAATATATAATAAAATGCATTAAAGGTATTAAAAAATGAAGTACGCGGTTATCTGCAAGGGAAAAGTTAAAGACGGCGAAACAGTCGAAGAAGTCAAAAAAAGACTGGCAATAATATTCAAGATAGATGCGGGTACGGTAGATCGCTTCTTCACTGGCAAGCCGGTAATAGTAAAGAAGGGCGTCGATGAGGATACGGCGCTGAAAATTAAAAGCGCGTTCGGAAAAGCGGGTGCAAAGTGCGGGCTTAAATCCTATAAAGAGACCGAACAGGTTGCCGACGACGAGTGGGATTACGACGACACCTCGCAGATTATCCTAAGCATGGAAGTCGGTTTTATAACATGCCCGAAGTGCGGATTTGAACAGGAAGACCTCGGCGAGTGCCAAAAATGCGGCCTCCTCTACGAAAAATACCTGAAGAGAGAAGGGAAAGAGACGAGGGTCTTCGACCTCCCCTGACCACACCGCGAGTAGTTGTGATTTTCCGCCGCGCCGGCATATTGTTTTCCATGCGGTGAACCGCTTGATAATTCCTATCGATAGCTATATGGTATTACATATATACTATCGATGGAGGTTTTATGGCCGTGGTTACAGTTTCGCCAAAGTACCAGGTGGTTATTCCGCGGGAAGTAAGGGATTCCCTTGGAATCAAACCCGGGGAGAAAGTGCAGATTTTCCAGTACGAGGAGAGGATCGAATTTATACCGGTAAAAAAACTGTCCAAAATGAGGGGTTTTATAAAAGGAATCGACACAACAGTTAAGCGGGAAAAGGACCGTTTATGAACGTCGTCGATTCCTGCGGCTGGCTTGAATATTTCGCGGACGAACCAAACGCGGATTTTTTTGCGCCGCCAATAAAAGACAGGCGCAAACTACTGGTCCCCACAATCTGTCTTCTGGAAGTTTTCAAGCGCGTTCTCCAGCAGCGTGATGAAAACGCTGCCCTTCAGGCGATGGCCGCAATGTATCAGGGCATCGTAGTCGATCTTGATGCGTCGCTGGCGATAACCTCGGCAAAAATCAGCGCGGAGACGAACCTGCCGCCGGCGGATAGCGTTGTTCTGGCTGCCGCCCGATCAAATAACGCAACCCTATGGACGCAGGACGCCGATTTTAATAACATCCCCGGCGTGAAATACAAAAAGAAAGCATAGGCCATATCCAAATAGCATTGCATTGGTGGCGGGATATTCATATCTGCTTGTCCTGCGAAGCGGGACGTTATTTACACGCGTCCTGCGGGCGCGCAACAGACTAAAGTCTGTGCCGCCTGCTCCCGGCAAAAATGTAGTGACTGGAAATTAATTTGTTAGCCCGGATTATTCATGAAATGTCCCCTCCTTTTCAAGGAGGGGAATTGAAGG
>JBHHVT010000206.1:0-4300 GCA_046754425.1 Nitrospinota bacterium
ATGAGAAATATTACAGGTGCCCTCGCTGGCATACAATTTTCAAATGCAATCCTTCGTGAATTAGCGGAAAGCGGTATTTCATCTAACATTCGACGATCTTCAAATAACCCGGAAAAGATACAATCAATTGAATGGGATAATCATTTTCTTCTGTTCGATAAAACACCTAAGTTTATAAAAAAAAATATAGATGTAATACTTTTAAAAAGCAAGATGGAACATACAAGTATGAAAGAGCTATTATCAGTTCAGAAAAATTACGTGGCTCTGGGTGAGCTAAAAGGTGGTATTGACCCAGCAGGTGCCGACGAGCACTGGAAAACTGCCAATTCTGCCTTGGAGAGAATTCGGCAAAGTTTCAAAACACAATCACCAGCATTATTCTTTGTTGGAGCTGCAATAGAAGCTGACATGGCACAAGAAATATTTGCACAACTTAAGGATGGGCGGCTAACGTCTGCTGCGAATCTGACTTCTCATAAGCAGCTTGCTGACCTTGCAACTTGGCTTGTTCATCTCTGAGCCTCCATATGTAAATACATTTTCGCAATTCTTTACGACCATGGAGACCCATTTGTTGACTACTATTACCTTTCCCGCGAGGAAGAACCCAAATTTTCTCCACGACAAACCCGGCTTTTTCGGCCAAATCTGATAGTATTAAATCTACGGGAATATGAGCCCCTTGATAACGAACATTATCATTAACCATAACTAATGGTGCGCCTGGCTTTAATACCCTTGCACATTCAAATATAACAAGTGTCAGCTCTTTAAAATAATTTTTTACCATGCGCGGAATACCATTGTTATTCAGAGACCCGTTTTTCTTGCATTCTTCAAGGTAATTGAGAATCCTCTTGAGTAATTTTTGGGAATGGAAGGCTTTGAGAGCCTGTTTGTAAAGATCTAGTGAATAAACATTATTAAGACTTTCCTTGTCACGATTTTCCACGGTGCAACTAAGCATATTCTGACGTAGTTTCCGAATTGTAAGCTCATCAACTCCTAAAAACGCTAATTCAAGAGCATATGTTCTTGTGTAATCATATCTATTGCAATATGGAGGAGAGGTTATAATCCCGTTAAAGGAATTTGCCTTTATTGTTGGTAAAATCTCATGACAGGAACCCTTCAATAATTCAATGGAACCTCTTTTACCATTATTATCCGAATCAAAAAAGAGTAATCCTTCTCCCTTTACATCTCTAGCAATTTCATTTATCTTTTCAGTAATTGCTTCAGTAAACCCTGGAATCGGTCCTTTGTGAAAAAGTTTTCCGCCAGTACGTCTACCTGATCGTGAGTCCCATCGAAGGTATTGACCATCTTTTCGGGTAAAACTGATTTTCTCTAACACACAAAGGGAAGCAAAACGTAGAATGCGTGTAAGTCTTTTATCGGGCAAGAGTTCGATTTCATACAAATAGCGACATAGTAATTTTTCTTCATTGGCGGGAAAGGCGCCAGAAGTAATACGAAGATGGCTAAATTCCTTTTTCTTACCAGATTTTTCCCAAACTTTTTGCTCCATAAAACGTCTAAGTTCATTAACCAACCATTCCCGGTCACTTTCTGATATAAGTCTTCTGGCTTCTATAGCTTCTACACTATTAGGTAACAACTCAATTCCAACTGTTTCGAAACCAAGCTCGCTTGCTACAAAAAGAGCGGTGCCAGAACCGGCAAATGGGTCGAATATTTTGCCTTCTTTAATTTCGACTTTATTTAGAATATGATTTACAAGAGGCGCAGAAAATGCTTCTTTATATTTGCACCAACGATGTCCCTTTTCAGATTTATTTGCCTGAAAACTCACCAAAGTCCTGTTGATTTCTGGGTTTACCTCTAAAACCTTTGAAAAACGGTTTGTTAGGTTATCGTCTAACTCTGTAATTGATGAAAGCATTTGGTTATTTGGTTGCATTCTTATAAAACCTATACACTTTTATAACTCTTCATCTTATATTAACCAGTAACCTTACTACATCATTATAGCTTATAAATAAATAGATGGGTAATAAAATTTTAATTTAATATCATGGCGTTAAAAGTTACCGGGGAGGAGTTGGCAGCGATGCTGGACCATGCGCGGACGGAATATCCGCGCGAGTGCATCGGGGCGATTGTAGGAAGCGACAGCGACAGTACGAAATGCCGCCTTATACGACTTTCCAACGTGCAGGATAAAATGCACGAGGACGACCCCGGACGCTTTAACCGCGACGCGAAAACAGGCTATTTCGTCGACCCGAAAGAGGTTTTCAAACTGGTGCGCGAAGTGGAAAGCGAAGGGCTGAAGATTTTGGCTTTCTACCATTCGCACCCGGATCATGAATGCTTCTTCTCGCGGGAGGACCACAACGCCGCCGTGATGTGGGACGAACCGGTCTATCCCGGCGTGGATTATATCGTCATCTCCGTAATGGGCGGCGAGGTTAGGGACGCGGTGATTTTTTCGTGGGACGGCGAGACCTACAGCCCGTCCGAAAAACTGCCGGTTTAATTGCAGCACCGGGGCCGTACCGATCCGGCGTTACCCGCTCCCGCATGTTTATTTTTTAATATTGCAGGTATGATATCCGGGTGGGACGGATATTACATTACTTGAAACTGACGGCGGTCGTCGTGGGCGCGGGCGTCCTTAGCGGCATCCTCGTGATGACGATAGCGTTGCGCGACAAGGGCGACATAAAGGTCCCTTCCATCGAAGGAGACGAAATCGTAACCGCGCTCGAAAAGATTACGCGCGCCGGGCTGAACCTGAAAATCACACAGCTCTCCTACGACGCCGCCTTCCCGCGCAACGCCGTGATAAGCCAGGATCCGCCGGAAGGCAACCTGCTGAAACGCGGACGCGACGTGCGAGTAGTTATCAGTAAGGGCGCGCAGGATATCGAGATGCCCGACCTCCGGGATATGACACTGCGGCAGGCTGAAAACATCATTCACGCGAGGGGGGTGCCTGCTCCGTCGATCATCAGGCTTTACTCCCCGCTGCCGGACGGCACCGTAATCGCCCAACTCCCTCCGGCCGGTGACAGGGTTGCGGAAATCTCGCGCATAGAGTTTCTGGTAAGCAAAGGCCCCGAGCCGAAGCTTTTAATACTATCCGACTATCGGGGCATGGCTCTTGAAGAGGCGGCGGACAAAATACTGGCCGCCGGGCTTAAGCTCGGCCGCGTCCGATACGTGGAAAGGGAGGACTCAAACGAGGACGGCGTGCTGAAACAGGAGCCGCCACCCGGCAAACCGGTCGCTCCGGGAGGTGAAGTGTCGCTGGTAGTGATGAAAAAAAGCGATCTCGCCGGCACACCGAAAACATTTACGGTGTACAATTTTGTGGTGCCCCCGGATAAGGAGAGCGGACTTGTGCGCGTGATATCCGAAAACGTGGAAGGTGAAAAACTGATCTATAAACGCAAGCACGCAAGCGGCGATACGGTTTCACTCCTTATAAAAGTCGCCGGGCAGACGACCGTAAGCGTTTATCTGGACGACGAACTGATAGAAGTAAAGCGTTTTTAATACCGGGCGCGATAGGTTAACATTTCATCTGGATGCAAAGAATTAAAGGGACAAAAAATTATGACGATAACGGCGCCTTCCATCCTTTCGGCTGATTTCTCGCGCCTTGGCGAGGAGATAAAAAGCGTGGAGAACGCGGGCGCGGACTGGATACACGTTGACGTGATGGACGGCCACTTCGTGCCGAACATAACCATCGGGCCGCCCGTCGTTAAGTCGCTCCGCAAAATCACCAAGCTGCCGCTCGACGTGCACCTGATGATAGAAAACGTCGACTGGTATATACCGGAGTTCGCCGAGGCCGGAGCGGATATCATTACAATCCACCAGGAAGCGTGCGTGCACCTGCACAGGTCGATTACCCTCATAAAGGATCACGGCAAAAAAGCGGGTGTCGCCTTAAACCCGGGGACTCCCGTGGAGACGCTTCGTTCGATAATCGCCGATGTGGACCTCGCACTAATCATGTCGGTAAACCCCGGCTTCGGAGGTCAAACCTTTATAGAATCATCCATCGATAAAATTTCGGCCCTTAAAGGGATGATTGGCCGGACCGGGTCGTCGGCACTTATTGAAATAGACGGGGGAATCACGGGCAATAACTGCGACAGGGTGGCCTCCGCAGGCGCCGACGCGCTGGTTGCCGGTTCGGCCGTGTTCAGGTCGGACGATTACGCGAAGATTATTTCGACTTTAAAAAACTCCCCCGCCATCGCCGTCTAGCCCGAATTATTCATGAAGAAGTTGAATTTTCAAATTATAGGTCGTAACC
>JBHHVT010000207.1:0-4274 GCA_046754425.1 Nitrospinota bacterium
AGAGCCGGTATCATCCCGGCGTTTGCCGCGTAACCGGATCCAAAAAGAAGCGCCGCTTCGCAATCCAGAAACTCTGTAATTTTTTTTTCGCACAGCGTGTGCGGCGAAAGAGTGCCTGAGACGAGCCGCGACGCGCCGGAACCGTACCCGAACTCGTCCAGTCCGGTTTTTACCGCTTCGACGACGCGGCTGTCGTGCGAGAGGCCGAGGTAGTCGTTGGAACAAAAAAGAAGATACTCTTTACCGTCGTGCGTTACCGTTCTGCCGTCGCTTTTTTCAAATACAACCGGCTCGCGGTAGAGATTTTTCGACTTCAGGCTGTCAAGTTCGTTTTCATAATTTTTCAATTATTTCTGTCGCAAGATATAGTTTAATCAGATTAAGAATATAACAGATGTTTCTGAGCCGGAAATTCATCAAAACCAGTGGCCGTGAGAAGATCAACCGGCTTAATAAGTTCCTCATAAGAAACGGATTCCATCTCTTTTAAATTAGACGCTATTCCCGACCAAACATCATCCAATTTTATTTTATCCGCAAGGGAATTTATATCTATTCGACTTAAAACAGATTTGGTAATTGGACGTTTTGAGTCTTTAAAAATAATGCTATTAATAAATTTTTTAGAAAGAGGGTGGTTAAGAATTGCCGCGATACTGGCAGCTTGAAGAGCAGATTCACACGCCAACAGGTAGCAAGTATCGTCAACAAAAACCGGTTTTTTTTCAATCGTTCCGGTTGCAATAAAATTAACCGATTTAAAAAAACCTGAAGTAATCACTTTATATTTAGAAAAAGAGTAAGTCCCGACTCCAAATACCGAAAAAGGATATTTCAACTTATAGATAGACGATTTTCGCAGTTCAAAAACAGCTTTATATTTCTGCAAGTAAGTCCACAATTTAGGGGCCATCTGCTTCAAAAATCTCGTGTCTTCTCCAACCTTTTTTTGCGGGACAATTACACCTCGACCGGAGCTGTGAACATCCTTACCCGGCCTAACGTCAGAGCTTTTCAAAAGTGGATAAATAAATTTTTGTTCGATTTCGACTCTTTCACCAAAACGGTTATACCATTTTCTGTTTTTCACCAAAAGTTCCATTACATTAGCCGCATCGTGTTTAATGCCCTGCCGCCATTCAAGCGGACTCTCCCCTTCCACGAATGACACGGTGTTATATGCATTCAGGTCTGAAACCAGATTCCCTTTTACAAATCCAATCGTTTTTTTTGGAATCGCTGCTTCAACTGAATCAAATATACGAGCGTTATAATCAACTTCATGTGCGCCTACTTTTAGTGAAAACAAACAGGCTTCGACAGCGGCTCCAAATGATTTTTTTGCGTTTATAATTCGAATTTCCGGATTTGAAACAGGCAATCCTGATTTATATACATACCGTAGTATGTTACGAGCAACTGAAGTTTTGCATAATAACGCAATCGTTGCATTTTGTCCCAGCAGTTCATTTATCAACTTGATCCATATAAATTCCGCTATATCAAAATTTGATTTCCCTGTTATCGCATCAATCCCGCGAAGTCCTTTTATATTTTTCTTGTCTGGCAAATTACTTCCGTTGACGGCTCCGATTTCCGAACTAGTTACCCACGGGGGATTTCCAATTACAAGCAAAGGGCCTTTTGTTTCCCATTTAATATCTTTTAATGAAAACCTGAAGATATCGGCTTTAATAATTCTTATAGACGTGTTCGCGGGGGGAATAATATTTCCTGCTTGTTTTAAATAATCATCCTGGATTTCTATTCCTACGATTTCTTTTGGCAAAAAACCCTTAGATTCAATTATCCCTTTAATAAAGCCCCCATGGCCGCAAGTTGGTTCCAGTACTCTGTTCCAAAATTTACCGACTGGCCCGAGTGATTGAATAATTGATTGGACTAAATTATGAGGAGTCTGAAAATCGCCAAATTGCCTGGACTTCATGGCAAACTTTCCACGATTTAGAGACTAAAAAGGTTTTCCACACCGTCATTTCCGCCTTCTTCGGAAATTGATACAACACGGCCATATTGCAACCTCCATTGAAGCGCATTCGAAACGGTGAGATATCCGGTTTTGGGCCGATCATGCAAAATTCTCTCTGCTAATTTATTACGCCCAATTTCATCGAGAGGCAAATTGCGATCTTCAAGAAACCCTGATACATCGTCGATGTTTCCATTTCGATCCAAAATCTCACATATACCACGAGAAGTCTGATAGTCGGCCGTATGCTCCTTACTTATATAGATCACGTGTCGAAATAGAAGACGCGCGGTCTTTTTACGGTTGTCATCATCTTTTTCATATACAAACACCAACAAATGATAACCCAGACCATAAACCTTCTGACTTGCTGATTTGAACGGGCACGAGGATTGAGGCTGGCGTATTGACGTAACTTTCATATCAATTTCTAAACCAGGGAAATCTATCCCGCTAGCGGAACTGCCTACTTTATAAGAATATCTGGATTGGAGGTGTTTATGAAATGCATGTTCGATGTAAGTGCCAACTGCTTTTCCATCGGTCACACCGAAAAGGTCAGGCAAATCGGTTTTGCTCATTTTTTTTTGCAAATCCTCCCGCGTGTGTTTTTAAATTAGACAGAGTAAGAACATTCTTCACTTAATTTGTGCCATTCCCTCTAAGCGTCAATCGACGACCTCCATTTCCAGGTCTTCGATCATTTTCAGATCTGCGGCGGCGTCCCTGCCCTTTGTAGTGAGGTAGTTGCCCACCATCGTGGAGTTCGCACCGGCAAAAAAGATGAACGACTGCAAATCGCGCAGGTTTTTTTCGCGGCCGCCCGCCACCTTGATATCCCTATCCGGCAGGTAGAGGCGGTAAACGGCGATGATGGATAAAATCTCGATAGGACGAAGCGGTTTTGCGTTTTCCAGTTTGGTGCCTTGAATCGGTGCAAGGAAGTTAAGCGGTATGGAGTCGACGCCGAGGCCGCGCAGCTCTTCCGCCATCTCCACGCGCTGGCGGTTGTCCTCGCCCATGCCGAAGATGCCTCCGCTGCAAACGCGCAGTCCGGCGCTTTTCGCGGCGCGTACGGAAGCTACGTTTTCATCGTAGGACCTGGTTGTACATACGTTCGGATAAAAACTGCGGGCCGTCTCGAGGTTATGGTGGAACTCCTCAAGCCCCGCCTCCTTAAGGGCGAGCGCCTGCCGTTCGTCGATAACGCCGAGCGACGCGCATCGGTGCACGTTCACTTCCGATTTCATCTCCCTTATCGAACTGCATATCTTTTCGATGTCGCCCGCTTTCGCATCCGCTCCCTTCCCGCTGGTAACGATGCCGAACTTGCGCGCTCCGTTATTAACCGCGTCGTTGGCGGCGTCGATTATCTTATCGTCTTCCATCAAATCGTATTCGGGGATGTCCGAACTGGAATGAACAGATTGTGAGCAGAAGGCGCAGTCTTCCGGACACCTGCCGGAGCGCGCGTTGACGATGGAGCAAAGGGAAATCGCGTTCCCCTTGTAGAACCTTCGAACAGAGTCGGCCGCCGCCATCAGCGGCATTATCAAATCCGACGGCAGGTTTAAAAGTTCAAGCGCCTCCTCGGACGTAACCTGTTCACTGTTTAGCGCCTTCTCCTCGCATCTGGTTATAAGCTCCCGTCCAGTTGATATTGCAATCGTGTTCATTCCTTCTCCACGGGTATTACCCTTTTTTTGCCGCGTTTTTGTTTAAGCTTCGGCACGGTCACTTTTAATACTCCCAGCCGGAATTCCGCCCGGATATTTTCCTCGTCCACAGTTACCGGCAGGCGGAAACTGCGGCGGAACGAGCCGTAGGCCCGCTCAACGCGTGTGTATGTCTCGTCCTCGCGGGGGCTGAACCTCCGTTCGCCCCTGACATTCAGGCAGTTTTCCCTTATCTCTATATTTATCTCCTGTTCCTCCATGCCCGGAAGCTCCGCGTAGAGGTATATGTTGTCGTCCGTTTCGAACAAATCCATCGGCGGCCGCCAGGGACCGTCCTGCGAGGATATCTCCAACGATTCGGGCGATAGATACCTCCCCACCCTCTCCCGCGAAAGGGGTGTCTCTTTCAATTTCCTTTCAGGTTTGCGCGCCATATTTAGTCCGTTCCTCCTGATATAAACACAGACAAGTATAACCGAAGGAGAGGCTTCTTTGAAAATGAGGGCCGGGGGCGGTAAGGGGGGGGACCGCCCCCGGTTTTAATCCCTGATTAGACAGGGGGGTATTACTTTTTGTTGATATCCTCGAACTCGGCATCGACCACGCTG
>JBHHVT010000208.1:0-4202 GCA_046754425.1 Nitrospinota bacterium
CGTGTACCAGTTACTTGAGCTGACAACCAAAAAGTTTCGCTCCGCGATTCACTAGTTATCCGAATGGCTGAGGTTAAGGCGCGTAATATCGTTCGCCTTTCCCGTTTTTTCGTCCACGTCAACGATAACGGAGTTCATCACCCCTTCGCCCCTGCCCACTTCCACGAACCGGTGCGGTATCTTGGTAAGAAACCGTTTAAGCGCCTCATCCTTGTTGAGCCCTATTATGGAGTCGACGGGCCCGACCATCCCCGCGTCGGATATGTAAGCTGTATGCCCCTTCATAATTTTTTCGTCGGATGTCTGTACGTGCGTATGCGTGCCGACGACCGCCGACACTCTTCCGGCCAGGTACTGCCCCATCGCCTGTTTTTCGGACGTCGCCTCGCCGTGGAAATCAACAAAAAGGATATTGGCCTTTTCGCGCATCCATGAGATATGTTCGTCCGCGATTCGAAAAGGATCGTCATAAGCGTCCATAAAAAGACGCCCAAGGAGATTCAATACGCCGATTTTGCACCCGTTTCTTTCGTAGATGCCGGCTCCCCTGCCAGGCACTTGTCCCTTGGGGTAGTTTGCGGGTCTCAGTATTCTTGTCTCCTCTTCGACGAGTTTTAAAGCCTCTTTTTTATCCCAAACGTGGTTGCCGGTGGTGATGACATCCACACCGAGGTCAAAAATCTCCTGTGCCGTATTTCTTGTGATGCCGAAACCGCCCGCAAGGTTTTCGCCGTTCAAGATAACAAAGTCCACTTTGTAGTAGTCCACCGTTTTGGGTAGAAGAGCGCGGACCGTCCTTCGGCCGATACGGCCGATAACATCCCCAATGAAAAGAATCTTCAAGTTACCCGCTCCATGCCGTTAGATGCTTTTCGTTTACCGGGCAAATTCCGTTACCCTCGTTTCGCGTATGACGGTCACCTTTATCTCTCCGGGGTATGCCATTTCCGATTCTATCTTTTTTGCGATGTCTTTCGCCAGCAGGTGCGCGGCGCCGTCGTTTACCGAGTCCGGCAAAACCGATACGCGGATCTCGCGCCCGGCCTGAATCGCAAACGTCTTCTCGACGCCGTTGAACGAATTGCCTATCTCTTCCAGCGCCTGGAGTCGTTTTACGTAATGCTCCAGCACCTCCGTGCGCGCGCCCGGCCGCGATGCCGACAGCGCATCGCCCGCCGCCACCAGCGTCGCAATAACGGTTTCCGCCTCAACGTCCTCGTGGTGCGATGCGATGGAGTTTATTATTATCTGCTTTTCACCGTAACGTTTGGCGAGGTCGCCGCCGATCAGCGAGTGTTTTCCCTCCACCTCGTGAGTCGCCGCCTTGCCGATGTCGTGCAAAAGTCCGGCTCTGCGGGCGACCGTCTGGTTGAGGCCAAGTTCCGCCGCCATCATACCGCACAGATACGCTACTTCCTTCGAGTGCATAAGTACGTTTTGCGAGTAGGAAGTCCTGAAGTTAAGCCGTCCGAGCAGCTTAACGATCTCCGGGTGCACACCGTCGCACCCGACTTCCAAGACGGCCTTTTCGCCCATATCCACTATGGTGCGATCCACTTCCTTCCTGACCTTGTTTACCACGTCCTCAATCCGCGCGGGGTGTATGCGGCCGTCGACAACCAGCCTTTCGAGCGCGATACGCGCCACCTCGCGTTTAATCGGGTCGTAACACGAAAGGATCACCGCCTCCGGCGTATCGTCTATTATCAGGTCGACCCCGGTAGCCATTTCAAGCGCCTTGATGTTGCGTCCCTCGCGCCCGATTATCCTGCCTTTCATCTCGTCGCCGGAAAGTGAAACAACCGACACCGTGGATTCGGCCACCGTGTCGGCCGCACAGCGCTGTATCGCAAGACCGATGATTTTCTGAGCCTTCCTATTGGCCTCGGTCATCGACTCGTCATCCAGCTTTTTAAGCATAAGGGCGTTTTCGGTGCGCGTCTCCTCTACAAGTTTCTGTTTCAGTTCCTCCTTTGCCTGATCGATGGACATGGAGGATATCGATTCCAGTTTTCTAATCTGATCCTCCACCAATGCCCCGTAGCGGTTCTCGGCATTCTTCGCCTTTTCAACCTGTCTTTTGAGGTCGTTTTCTTTTCTCTGGTAATCCCGTTCGCGCAGCTCAAGCTGGTCCAGCTTCTTGTCGAGACTGTTTGATTTTTGCTGAATACGCCGCTCGGACTGCATCAGCTCTTTTTTGGCTTCCCGCATCTCGCGTTCAAACTCATTCCGGGTCTTGAGCGCCAGGTCCTTGGATTCCAACAACGCGTCGCGTCGGATATTTTCCGACTCCTTGACGGCGTCGTCTATGATTGATTGGGCATGATCGCTGGCCGTTTTGAGCTTCCTTGCCTCCAGCAGCCGGCTGGCCAGAAAGCCGATAACCAGCGCAACTATCCCGGTTACCGCGTAAATTATTATTTGACTGGATTCCATCTCGCCTCCCGCTTTAAAAGGTAAAGCAGTCGTGCCTTTACCAAAGAGCGGGAAAACCCTGATGGCGCTGCGATAGGTTTTTTTTAAATGGCGGCGCGGTTATCGATGCATGGAGGTCTTACCGGCCGCGAAATACCGCGGCTGCGAATAGGCAGCAACGCCGGTTCCGCGCCGAATATGCCGAGACGGCCGGATTCCATGCGATAGAGTCTGATAAACGATCTCCCGGCTTTCGACTTATCAGTCCCCGCAAGCCGGGTAAGCATTGTCAAAATACTTATCACCCACACAAAAAAACAGCTAATTACCATCTGAAAGTTTTCGTTCCCCCTTAATAGGCACAGTACTTTCACCTAAATTACTATTTTTACAGGGCCTTCCAAACACAAACCGTGCTTATTGAAGACGCCCCAATTAACTACCTTTTATAATTTTACCCGAAAATCGGCGAAAGTTCACAATTAAAATCGATGTTAAAATTCTGCGATTACCAGCCAACCGGTGGCAATAAAATGACTTACAATAGCTTGGATGTTTTTCTCACTATTTACAGGCAGACAATACAGTCGGCTCGGTCCGGCGATGTGGCTCCTGGCGGCCGGGATATCCCTCTCCGCCTGCAACAAACATGGAGCGGAAAACAAACGCGTGGCGCCTGAACCGATAAACGTAAGGCTGATGAAAATAATCCCGCAAACGGTTAACGATAGTTACGTCGATTCCGGGATACTGGAAGGGTATAAGGAAGCCATTGTTACTTCATCCGTTATAGGAGAAATAGTCGGTATCGCGGTGGAGGAGGGAGACATCGTCGAAAAGGGCGGCATCATGGCGGTCATCGATCCGGCGGACTATAAGCTGGCGCTCCAAAAGGCAATGGTCCTGGAGCAGTCGAAGCTCAAGGCCCTAAACCGCGCGAAGGACCTCTGGGGCAAAAAGGCGATATCCCGTTCGGCGTACGACGACGCGGAGACGGCCTTCCGGCTGGCGCGGACGTCCCTCGAAGAGGCGAAGCTGAACCTTGCGCGCACGAAAATAAGGAGTCCCATCTCCGGACAGGTCGCCAGAAAGGACCGCGTCCTGGGCGACCGCGTAAGCCCGGGCACGCCGTTTTTCCGTATCGTGAACGGCGACCTGCTGAAGCTTACCGTCTCCCTATCCGGAAAGGAGGTCGTGCATCTCAATCAGGATGACGACGTGACGGTTTTCGTCGATGCCTATCCGGGCGAGCCGTTTATCGGCAGACTGCGCTCCGTCCGGATAAGCCCTACGCCGGACGCCGCCAGCTTCCCCGTCGAGATAGAGCTGAAAAATTACGGCAAGCTAAAACCGGGCATGGTGGCGCGCGTAAAACTTCGCGGACAGGCGCACAGCGACATCCTGCTCGTCCCGACGGAATCGATTATTGAAAGGATCGGCTTCAACTACGTTTTCGTCTACGAAAAAAGAATGGCTCATCTAAGGGAAGTGGAGCCGGGCCGCAGGTTCGGCGACCTCACCGAAATCGTAAAGGGTCTGAAGCCGGGCGATTACATAGTGCCCGTCTATTCGTCGGACCTCATCGACGGCTCGCCGGTTAACGTCATCGGCCCCAAACCTACCGAACCCAGACCGGAATAGTTTTTTTTAACCACAGAGGACACGGAGGAGACAAACAGTACCTCTGCGATTTTGAGAATATAATGTGCTAAATTCTATCCACAATGCCGACGGTCTTAACCCGGATTATTCATGAAATGTCCCCTCCTTTTCAAGGAGGGGAATTG
>JBHHVT010000209.1:0-4165 GCA_046754425.1 Nitrospinota bacterium
TACGGACCCGGAGGAAAGCGCGGCGATAGAACACGTAAAGATGGTAACCGGGCTTGAAGTTACTCGCGTAGTAAGCGCCCCGAGCGAAATTGAAAAAATCATAAAACAGTTTTTCGGTTTTAAAAGTTCCGTAAAAATGGCGGAGATGCAGGTTACGGACAGATGGGCCGCCCTGGGCAACCTCGAACAGCTTTCCGAACTGAAAGCGGAGGATGAAATCTCGTCATCCGACAAGGCAATACAGACGGCGGTGGAATTCCTGTTAAAAGACTCCCTGGAGCAAAGAGCGTCCGACGTGCATATAGAACCGAAGCGTAACGAGACAGTAGTACGCATGAGGATAGACGGCGTTCTTATGGACGCGCAGAAAATTCCGAAGGCCGTTCACAACGCATTGATATCCAGGATTAAACTGCTGGCGAGACTCGACATTTCCGAAAAGCGAAGACCGCAGGACGGCCGGATTAAAGTTCAACAGGACGGCAGGGAGGTTGAGATGCGCGTCTCTGTCCTGCCGGTTGCTTTCGGAGAGAAAATCGTTATACGAATTTTTGACGCGGAAATGGCCTTTAAAGGTCTCGACGAACTCGGATTCTTCCCCGAAGAGATAGGGCGGTACAGGCGGTTTCTTGAAAAGCCGCACGGCATAATACTGGTAACGGGACCGACCGGTTCGGGAAAGACAAGTACTCTCTACTCCTCGCTTCAGCATGTAGCGTCCGCGGAGAAAAACGTTGTGACGATAGAGGACCCTATAGAGATGGTAGTGCCGCAGTTCAATCAGGTGGGCGTACAGCCAAACATAGAAGTTACTTTTGCTTCCGCACTGCGTGCCGTACTCAGGCAGGACCCGGACATAATAATGATTGGTGAAATCCGCGACAAGGAGACGGCGGCAAACGCGGTGCAGGCGGCGCTAACGGGCCACCTGGTCTTCTCCACGCTCCACACAAACGATACGGCGTCGTCCATCAGCAGACTGTACGATCTCGCCGTCGAGCCGTATCAGGCAAGCTCCGCGCTGATAGGTATCGTAGCGCAAAGGCTCATGCGGGTTATCTGCACGGGATGCAAAACCGGGATTAAGATGAGCGCGCCAGACCTGGCGGAAATAGGATTTGCGGAACAGGGAAGCATACGCCTGTACAAAGGCGATGGCTGCGAACACTGCCGGTTTACAGGTTATTACGGGCGCACGGGCGTCCACGAAGTTCTGGAAGTTAATGAAAATATAAGAAAACTGATAAACAGGGCGGAACCCGGCGAGAAGCTTCGCGCGGAAGCAGGAAAAGCCGGAACCAAAACACTGTGGGAAAACGCGATAAGAAAAGTTACTTCCGGGCTGACTACGCTTGAAGAGGCGCGCAGGATTTTCTCGGAATAAACAGCCCAACCGCAACTGTACTGTTGCCCGATAATGGGCGTTCTGTTATATTTCGACCACGAATATATTTATTATGGGAGATGCGAAAATAATGCTTCGAAAAATTATTACGTTACTGATGATACCGGTTTTGTTTGTTATCACTTCGTGCGCGGCTCCGCTTGTTCCACTGGCGGCGGGAGCGGGCGCGGGCGCGGGAGGTTACGCATGGTACAAGGGAGAGCTTGTCAAAAACTTTGAAAAGCCTATGGGGGCAGTCTATGCCGCATCGCTAAACGCAGTTAAAAGCATGGGGCTTTCGGTAAACAAAAAGGCAAAAGGTCCTTTTGAGGCTAAAGTGGAAACCATGCTCGCCGGCGGTAAAAATGTGAATATAAGAATCAAAAAACTTTCGAGTAAATCGTCTGAAGTAGCCATACGAGTGGGTGTGATCGGGAACGAGAATAAAACGAACCACATAATGAGACAGATTGAAAAACGCCTCGCGGGTAAAAGGTAAGGCGGTAATAATCTTTTTCTTCTTCTATCGGAACTGCTTGGAAATCTCGTAAAAGATTACAGCGGCGGCGCTGCTGACGTTAAGAGAGGCGACTTTTCCATATAGAGGTATCCTGATGGTTTCGTCGCAGTTCCTTTTCACGAGAGGCCTCACTCCCTTTCCCTCGGAACCGACCACAACCGCCAGTGGAAACTCGGCGCTAAAGCCGCTTACGTTCGTCTCTCCATCCTGGTCGGCGGCGATAACGTAAAACCCTTTTTCGCGCAGCTGCCTGACACAGTTGGCGATGTTGGTTACGCGGCAAAATTCCAGATGCTCCGTCGCGCCGGCCGCGGTTTTCACGACTGTTGAGTTTATGTCGCTGCTTCGATCCTTCGGGAAGATGGCGCCCGCTACGCCGAACGTTTCCGCGCCGCGCAGGATTGCCCCGAAGTTTCGCGGATCCATTATCGAATCCATAATCACAACAACACATTTTTTTCCATCCGCCGTCACCCTGCCGATAAAACTTTTTATATCGTGAATCGCCGGCGGACCCACAATCGCGGCAACGGACTGATGAACCGCTCCGCCGGTGCGGTTGTCCAGATGTTTAACAGTCGACTCGGTTAATGGTATACCCATTTTTTTCGCAAGCGATAAAATCGGCATGAGCTTTTGTGATGAACTTTTAACGTAATGGATGGATTCCACCCTCCGCCTGCCGGCGCGGAGAAGTTCCATGACCGCCTGTTTCCCGTAGATAAGGTGTGACGGCATTATCGATAAGTTTCCGGATTCAACCCGCTGCCCTGACGCTCCATGTCGTGCCGGACGCCGAATCCTTCAGCTCCACTCCTTTTTCCGCCAGTTCGGCCCGTATCCGGTCGGCTTCCTGAAACTCCCTGTTGTCGCGGGCCGTTTTGCGCTTTATGATAAGCTCTTCGATTTGCGCGGCGGTAATACCCGCACTCTCTATCCGCTTTGCCTTTGTGTCCTCAAGGTACTCAGCCGGTTTACGGTTAAGGATGCCAAGCACAGATGCCATTTCCATAAAATACGAATAATAGTTTTTCAGGTTTTCGCGTTGCCCCTTTTGGTTGATTTTGTCACAAGTTGAGTTGATCTGGTTTGCTATCGCGTTAAATTCAGCGAGTGCAGCAGCGGAGTTGAAATCATCATCCAATGCGGAAACGAAATGCACTCGTAATGGATCAGTGACATTTCCACCCTCCCCTCCATCTCCCAAAATCTCCTCCGCCCGTGCCGCTGTGCTATAGAGCTTTTTAAGATGAATCTCCGCGTCCCTCAGGAAGGGATCGGCAAAGTCTATCGGCGAGCGGTAATGCGTCGAAAGGAGGTACATCCTCACTGCCTCCGGGTCGAACTTTGCTATAACATCTTTAATCGTGAAAAAGTTTCCGAGCGATTTGCTCATCTTTTCCTTGTTAATGTTCACGAAGCCGTTATGCATCCAGTAATTCACCGGAGGTTTGCCGGACGCGGCCTGCGACTGGGCGATCTCGTTTTCATGATGCGGAAAAACGAGGTCCTTCCCGCCGCCGTGTATGTCGAAAGTCGTGCCGAGAAGGTCGCGCCCCATCGCGGAGCATTCGATGTGCCAGCCCGGCCTGCCCTCACCCCAGGGCGATTGCCATTTCGGTTCTCCCGGTTTCGCGCCTTTCCAAAGCGCGAAATCGAACGGGTCCCTTTTGGCCTCATTTACATCGACGCGCGCGCCATGTATCAGATCGTCCACGTTCTTTTTGGAAAGTTTTCCGTATTCGGGAAAACCGGCGACAGAGAAAAATACGTCGCCGCCCGCCTCGTACGCGTGGTCTTTTTCTATAAGCTCGGATATCAGTTTTATCATGGAGTCTATGTAATCTGTCGCGCGCGGTTCATGCGTCGGCCGGCTGATGTAAAGCGCGTCCATGTCCTCGTAAAACGCCTTTATGTTTTCCTCCACAAGTACATCAGGCGGAATATTTCGTTCGGCGGCGCGCTTTATAATCTTATCGTCCACGTCGGTAAAGTTGCGGACGTAGTTCACCTTGTAACCGAGATACTTTAATGAGCGGTATACGAAGTCGAACACGACCCCCGCGCGCGCGTGTCCCAGGTGGCACCTGTCATAAACGGTAACGCCGCAGACGTACATTCCCGCCTCGCCATCCTTTAGAGGTTTAAACACCTCCTTATTACCTGTAAGCGTGTTATAAATCCTTAAACTCATTTTTTTATAAACTCCAAAAAGTTTTTCGCTCTTTCCTTGCGCTCTTGCGGCGTGAGGAATGAGTATA
>JBHHVT010000210.1:0-4155 GCA_046754425.1 Nitrospinota bacterium
GTCCCGGCACGGGGAAAAGGGAAGGACATCCCGAAAATACACTCTGTCTTTTTGCACAATTCCTGAAATGCGTGCAAGTAGCATATTTTAAACTGGTTACGACCTATAATTTGAAAATTCAACTTCTTCATGAATAATTCGGGTTAGGAAAACAAGTAAGGCTGGTTGAATTTCCGCCCTACCCCGTTTATCTCCGGTATTCCCCTGTGCCCTTTGTGATGAAACAGTTCGGCGGCTAAACGGTGACGGCTTTTAGCGCGTCATTGGGGCGGACGATATGCATGTTCATTTTCAATTCGTCCAGCGTTACGCCCAGCGCCAGCGCCAGCAGTTGAGGGTAGTGGAGAATCGGCAGCGACATCTCTCTCTCAAACGTCGACTCTATCTCCGGCTGGTAGGCATCCAGGTTAAGGTGGCAAAGCGGGCACGGCGCGACGATGCAGTCCGCTCCCGCCTCCAGCGCCCCGACAATTACGTTACCGGAAAGCTGAAGCGAGTTATTCTTGTTCGCCATCAGAATCGGGAAACCGCAGCATTTCTGCTTTTGGGGATAGTCCACCGGCGTCGCACCTATCGCCTTTATGGTTCTTTCAAGTCCGTCCGGCCTGTCGGGGGTTTTAAGGTCCACGTCTTCATGGGGCCTCAGCACATAGCATCCGTAATAGGGCGCGACCTTGAGGCCGGTCAGCTTTTTCGTCACTCTCTTTTCCAGGTTGTCGAGACCATAATCCTCTTCGATTATCTGGAAGAAGTGCTTTACCTTTACATTACCGCGGTATTCGCGTCCGGTATCCTTTTTCAGGTTTTCGTTAATCTTGTCCTTGTAAGCCTGGTCTCCGTCAATCTTTTTCTGGGTACCGCGTATGACTCCCTGGCAGGTTCCGCAGATGGTAAGTATATCGAGACCGTTTTCTTCGGCCAGCGACATGGTACGCGCGTTCAGCGTATCGGCAAGCATCGGATTGTCTTCCTGCATTACACCCGCACCGCAGCAGGTTACGTCCGTCATCTCCTCAAGCTGTATGCCGAGCCTTTCCGCGGCGAGAGTGGTGGCCGTAAGAAGTTCGCGCCCCGCGCCCTTCGCCACGCAGCCGGTGTATAACGCGTACTTCATTTGCGGTACTCCTTCAGGTAGTCGTCGAACCGGCGGAACATCTTGCGAACCTCCGATATCTTATCGATGATGTGCGGTAGAATCGGCGGGGCCTTGCGCCGGATGAACATTCTGATTGCGACAGGTACCAGGCCGAACAGGCCGCCGAGGTTGAAGAAACCGACAGACCTTACCGGCAGGTAGTTTTCGTTAAGCATTCCGCCTCCGCCGATACCCTTGAAACCGCCGATCGATTCACGGAAACCGAGCACGTGCCGCGCGCCGGAATTGGTATGTATGCCGTGCCTCATTATCGCGCTTTTGATTTCCGTAATCCTCGACAGAGGTTTCGCGTCCGTCGGGCATCGCGTGGAACATTCCGCGCAGTGGGTGCAGTCCCAGACCCCATGCAGAAGATTAATGTATTCGAGCCTTGCCATCGTGTCCGTATCTCGCGAATCCTCTATAAAACGCTGGGCCTTGGCAAGCGTTGCCGGGCCCACGTACCTGTCGTCCACCTCCAGCGTGTTGCAGTCGGAATAACAGGCCGCGCAGAGGATGCAAGTGGATGCATCCTCGATAATTTTGTACTGTTCGTAGCTTTGGCGGCGCTCTTTTTCCGGCTTTACCGATTCGTCCGGCTTGAGCCACGGGTCGATGCGCTGAAGCGATTTCCAGAAAGGCTCCAGGTCCACCACCAGGTCCTTTATGACCTGCATGTTGCCGAGTGGTTCGACCGTCACCGACCCGTCGATTATCACATCCGAGGCCTGCGTCTTGCACGCGAGCATGGCGTGTCCATTCACCTTCATGGCGCACGATCCGCATATGGCGCTGCGGCACGACATCCGATAGGCCAGCGATCCGTCCTGCGTCCATTTAATGAGGTTTATACAGTCGAGTAGCGTGGCCCCTTTCGGAATATCCAGACTGTATTCCTGCAGCCGCGGCTTTGTGTCGATGTTCGAATCGTAGCGGGATATCAAAAACTTCGTCGCCATCAGTATTTTCTCTCTTCCGGCTGATGTTTGGTAATAACCACCGGCTTGTACTTGAGCTGTATGGCCCCGTCCGCCGTGTGGTAGGCAAGCGTGTGCTTGAGCCAGTCTACGTCGTCGCGTGTGGGGTGGTCCGTCCTGGCGTGCGCCCCCCTGCTCTCTTTGCGCTCCCGCGCTCCGTACACGATTATCTCGCTGAACTCCAGCATATTGGAAAGCTCCAGCGCCTCGACAAGTTCGGTGTTAAAAAGCTGGCCCCTGTCCGCTATCCGGACTTTTTCAAACCGTTTTTGGAGTTTCTTAACGGTGGAGTAACATTTATCAAGCTGTTCCGCATTGCGGTAAATGCCGCAGTCGTTCGTCATATTTTCTTTCAGTTCGTTTCTTATCTTGTCCGCCGATTCGACGTTCGGGCTGTGAAGCAATCCGTCCAGCCTTTTGCGTACGAGGCGCAGCTCTTCCGTCTCGTTTACCTTCTCATGAACCGCGCCAAGCGTATATTCAAGCGCCGCCTTTCCGGCCCGTCTGCCGAAGACGCAAGCCTCCAGCAGGGAGTTCGTTCCGAGCCTGTTCGCTCCGTGAACCGAAACGCAGGCGCATTCACCCGCCGCAAAGAAACCCCTTGCGGCCGTACCTGCCTCGTCCACGATTACCTGTCCGTCAACGGTTGTCGGTATGCCGCCCATGCTGTAATGCGCGGTCGGCTGGATTGGCAGCGGTTCCTTTACGCAGTCCACGCCGAGGAAGTCTATGCCAAGCTGTCTTATCTGCGGGAGACGCTCAAGGATTTTTTCCGCGCCCAGGTGCCGCAGGTCTATATGCAAAAAATCCTTACCGTCGATTCCGCGTCCTTCGTTAATCTCGGTCTGCTCCGAACGCGAAACTATATCGCGCGGCGCCAGCTCCATCTTGGAGGGAGCGTATTTTCCCATGAACCGCTCGCCCTTGCCATTGGTCAGATAGCCGCCGTCGCCCCTGGCCGCCTCCGAAACAAGGATGCCCTGCAGGTAGAGGCCGGTCGGGTGGAACTGAACGAACTCCATATCCTGAAGCGGTATTCCGGCGCGGTATGCGGCCATAATGCCGTCTCCCGTGCAGGAAAATGCGTTGCTCGTAATCTTGAACGCCCTGCCGTACCCGCCGGTGCCGAATATGACCGTCTTGGCGTGGACCAACTCTATCCTGCCGTCCTTTATGTTCATCATCACGACGCCGCGCACCGATCCGTCCTCGTAAATTAGCGAAAGGAGGTACCATTCGGAATATAATGTCAGGCTTTTGCTGTGTTTCATCGACTGCTCGAATAAAACGTGCAGAAGAGCGTGGCCGGTGCGATCCGCCGCGTAGCAGGAGCGCTTTCTGGAATGCCCTCCGAAAGCGCGCTGCGCTATCCGCCCTTTTTCGTCGCGGGAAAATACACAGCCGAGCCGCTCCATCTCTATGATGGTTTCGGGCGCGTCGTTTACCAGTATCTCTATCGCGTCCTGATCGCCGAGGAAGTCCGACCCCTTGACGGTGTCGTACATGTGAAGATCCGGGCTGTCGTCTTCCTCCAAGTTTGCAAGAGCCGCCGCAACGCCGCCCTGCGCGGCTCCGGAGTGGGAACGCGACGGATAGACCTTCGAAACTATGGCGACGTCCAGTTTTCCGGACAGCTCCAGCGCGGCGCTAAGGCCCGCCAGACCCGACCCGACTATTACGACGTCGTGCTTTATCATCCGTTAACGATTCTCCTCAACCTTTATTGGATTAGTGCTTTTACTTTCGACCGGTTAGACCGGCCCGATGATTTTAACTGATTTAGCGACTGAATCTCATACTAAATCAGACCTCCCGACAAGTCAAACCCCGATAAATTAAAATGTATTACCGTTGAGCGAATAGGGGTATAATTTCGATTATGAAAGTAATGGAAATACCAATAGTTATATCTTTTGAAGAGGATACCTATATCGCTAACTGCCCAATCATACAGGGGGCATTCGCGCAGGGCGATACGCCGGAAGAGGCCGTAAAGGAACTAATCGATGTCGTAAAAATGATAAACGAATACAAAAACGAACG
>JBHHVT010000211.1:0-4152 GCA_046754425.1 Nitrospinota bacterium
GGTTACGACCTATAATTTGAAAATTCAATTTCTTCATGAATAATTCGGGCTAGCCGAACATACCTATTCAGAATCTACAAAACGCTCTTTAATTGAGAGGAATTCCTGCTCGGCTGAAATAAATACATCGACCATATCTGGATCGAAGTGTGTGCCACGACCTTCGATAATAATCTCCCTGCTTTTTTCATGAGAAAAAGCCTCTTTATAAGCTCTCCTGGAAGTCAATGCATCGTAAACGTCCCCCAACGCAAGAATGCGCCCGGCAAGCGGAATATTCTCTCCGGCAAGTCCATACGGATACCCGGTGCCGTCCCACTTTTCGTGGTGGCTTTCTGCTATCTCGATGCCCATAAGAACAAATTCATTTCCCGGATGCTTATAATCCACCTCCCTCAAGGTATCGGCGCCTATCATGGAATGAGTTTTCATAATTTCGAACTCTTGTTTGGAAAGTTTGCCTGGCTTTGTCAGGATTTTATCAGGAATACCCACTTTGCCGATGTCGTGCAAAGGGCTTGCGCCATAAATATTTGTAATATACTTTTCATCTATTACCGGCTGATATTTCGGTAGTTGACGCAGCCTTTCACACAAAATCCTGCTGTACTCGGCCATTCTTTCCAGGTGTTCGCCTGTCTCCGGGTCGCGGGACTCGGACAGCTTTGCCAATGCAAAGATAATCGCCGTTTGATGGGATGTTATTCGCTGTACCTGCTCCAGTATCTTTTTCTCCAGGTTCTGATTGGAATCCTCTATTTGCAGACGATATTTCTCCTCGCTATCGCGAAGCCTTTTTTTCTCCAGGCTTGCTCCGATTCTGGCTTTTAAAAAAGTACCGTTAAAGGGCTTTATCATATAATCGTCCGCGCCTTTTTCAATGCAACTCACCACACTTTCCGTCTGGTCTACCGCTGAGATAATGATTATTGGTATATTCCGCAATGCCGCGTCACCTTTCATACGGCTCATCACCTCATGACCGTCCATTTCCGGCATTAAAATATCAAGCAAGACGAGGTCGGGAAGCCGCTTTTTCATCTGAGCCAATGCCGAAAGGCCGTTCTCCGCCAGGATGGGCGTATGGCCGAGAGCGATGATTATGTCTTTAAGAATTGTGCGGTTTACTTCAATGTCATCGACTATAAGTATGCTTGCGCTATCCACCATAACAAGTCCGCCGATTCAATAAAAATATCTCGCGGTCAATACGTTTTTGTCCTGAACAAATCACATCTTTACGTAAGCTTTTTAATTACATGAACCGAATTTCCAGCATCATTATATTTAAGTTCCTCAAAGTATAGCTGCGAGATGAGAATACCACGCCCGTGCGATTCCAGTAGTCGGGATTCGTCAAACGAGTCCATCAATGTCCGCCAGTCAAAGCCTTTCCCTTCATCTGTAATTTGCCACTCGCACGATGTGCCGTCCATTTTGAAAGCAACGGCAATTTTACGTTCCGAAAGAGAAGAGTCCGCCAGTCGCTGCTCATAAAGGGAATCAAGTTTCCCGGATTCCAACGCCTCTGATTTCTCATCGTAATTAATTTCAAGGTTGCCGTGTTCAATTGCGTTGGTCAACAGTTCCAGAAGCCCCAAACGGACACCGAAACGTTTTTTCTCCGGAATGGCAGCGCCTGTTTCCCTGACGAGGTAGTCTACTATCCGCGGTATCAATTCAAAACGGTTATCGACTTTCATATAAAGTTTTTTTTCAACAACCTGTTCCAGAATTTCCTGTTCAAGCCTAATAGGCCTGTTTATGGAATCATACTTCTTTAATAGCGGTATTAATTCCGCGTGACGAATCGGTTTTTTCAGGTAGTTGTTAGCGCCCAGGCGCAAAGCCCGCATAGCGTATTCCTCCGACCCGTATGCCGTCGCCATTATGACAATTGAACTGGAATTGTGCAGTCGTATGGCCTCCAAAAGTTCCAACCCGTTAACAAGCGGCATCTGTATATCAGATAAAACCATATCCGGGGCAAACTGCTTAAATACTTTAAGCCCAACTTCACCGTTCTCCGCGACTCTTGATTCGTGGCCTTCCGCCTCAACCGTATCTTTAAGAAATTTCCGCGAGGCCGGATCGTCTTCAACAATAAGTATCTTCAACCTATGCGTCCTTTCCATGGCTTTTGATTATTTGATTTAGCTTTTTCAGATCAAACGGTTTGGGCAGGTGCGCGGTGCATCCGGCGGCCTTTTGCTTTTTTATCGCTTCAACCCCCGTGCTGGCGGTCAGAGCGATGATCGGAACCTCCGCAAACCCGGGCGTTGTCCGCAGTTGTCTTGTGGCCTCATAACCATCCATAATCGGCATCTGCATGTCCATCAAAATCAGATCGGGCTTGAAAGATTGAGCAATTTCCACCGCCTCCAGCCCATTTTTGGCAATTGCCACCTCATTCTCGTGAACGCTTAACATTTCCAGAATTACTTCAAGGTTCATCTCATTGTCCTCGGCCACGAGTATACGGCGGTTTTTTATATCGCCCGCGGTCGACTCTTCTCCACTTTTGCTCTTTTCAGTTTTTTTAGCCACCGCCTTTAATAGCGGTAAAGTAACCCAAAACTTGCTGCCTTTTCCCGGTTGGCTTTCCACGCCAATCTCCCCTCCGTGCAGCTCTACGAGCCTCCGTGTAAGAGCCAGCCCGATACCGGTGCCGCCAAGCTGCTCATCCCGCACATGATCCGCCTGGTGGAATTCCGCAAAGATTTTCTCTAACTGATCCGGCTCGATACCGATACCGGTATCTTCCACCTCTACCCTGAACATCGAATCTTCCCTTACTGTTCTTATATAAATCATACCGCCTTTATTCGTGTATTTGATGGCATTGGAAAGCAGGTTTAGTATAATCTGTCTGGTTTTTCGCTCATCGACCGATACAACCGTCAGCGTCGGATCGATAGACACTTCGATAGTCTGGTTTTTCCTTCCGGACTCGCTTTTTATCATGTCCACGGCGCTGTTAACAAGTATCTTCGGTTTGCACTCCACAAGTTCAAGCGCCATCGCGCCAGCGTCAATCTTGGCTGTGTCCAGCAGATCGTTTATAAGAGAAAGGAGATGCCTGCCGCTGCCTTCAATCTGATCAACGTATTCACTCTGTTTATCGTTAAGTTTCCCAAAAAACTGTCCCCGTAAAAGATCGGCGAAACCGAGAATGCCGTTTAGCGGCGTTCGCAGTTCATGGCTCATCGAGGAGAGAAACCGCGATTTTGATCTGTTTGCCAGTTCCATATGGACTTTAGCGTCATATACTACCCTAAGGTAGTCGCGCAGTTCCTTAGTCCGAGTATCGACTTTTTCCTCCAGCTTATTTCGTTCTTCAGTCAGCTCCTCGGTTCTTTGTATAATCTTTTTTTGCAGTTCCTTCCTTTCTGTGATGTCATTTTTTACGGCAATGAAATTTGTAATTATTCCCTGTTCATTCATTACGGGAGAAATGGTCATTCCTTCGGGGTAAAGCTCGCCGGACTTTCTTTTATTTACGATTTCGCCCCTCCAGGTTTCGCCGGACAAAATAGTATCCCAAAGGTTTTTATAGAAAATACCGTCATGTTTGCCGGACTTAAAAATCCGCGTATGTTTTCCAATTACATCTTCCTTCGAGTAACCTGAAATCGTTTCATAAGCTGGATTTATATATTCAATAATCGCTTCGACATCGGTGATAACCACCCCTTCCGTCGCCTGATTTACGGCGTTATCAAGTTTTTTCAACGCGGTTTGCGCGGCGTAGCGTTCGGTGATATCGCGAATGATTGCTGTAAAAAACCTCCTTTTTCCCGAAGTCCAGCTTGAAAGGGAGAACTCTATGGGGAATATACCGCCATCCTTGCGCAGTCCCTCCAGTTCGACGGTTTTACCGAAAACTACCGGTTCGCCTGTATTGAGATAGCGGGCAAAACCGTTTAGATGGGCGCTCGTGTATTTCTCGGGAATAATCATCGTCAATGCTTTGCCCAGCGCCTCTTCCTGTTCATGCCCGAAAATTTGCGAGGCGCCCTTGTTCCACACGATAATATTTCCATCACTGTCGGCTGAAATGATGGCGTCGTTGGCGCTCTCTGTTACGGAACGGAACCTTTCTTCGCTCTCCCTTAGCGTCTCCTCCGCCTGCCTGCGCTCTGTGATGTCGAA
>JBHHVT010000212.1:0-4145 GCA_046754425.1 Nitrospinota bacterium
CGCCGGCAAGGATCAACGACATCGTGCACGGCAGACGCGGGATCTCGACCGATACGGCGCTCCGGCTGGGGAAATATTTTGGGACCAGGGCGGAATTCTGGATCCGCCTGCAAAGCCGCTACGACCTGAAAGTCGCCCGGCGCGGGACCTGGCCCGCCATTGAGAAAACCATCCGCCCCCGCCACGGCGCGTCCTGAAAGCGGCGGAAGCGGGTAATTTCCATGCCGTTCTATTAGACGGACATCTAGCCGCCGCCGAGCACCGATTATACAATAGAGCTCGTACGGGTGTTTTTGCAAAACATGCCGCGTGGGTGGAAGAAATCGGTTGAGCGAAGGGAAAAGTTATGAAGCATTCCCGTGCTTCCAACCCTTGATTTTTGTATATTTCCATCATATACTTTTATAAATGGAAATTTTCGATCTCCTGCTGAAATGCACAGGGTTTGAATGGGACATGTACAATGCCGACAAGATTCGGCAAAAACATGGAGTAACTCCTTCGGAGTGCGAGGAGGTATTCTTCAACCAGCCCCTCGTGGTTGCGGAGGACGTTGGGCATTCGCAGGAGGAAAACCGGTTCTACGCCCTCGGGCATACGGACTCCGACAGGGGGCTCTTCGTCGTGTTTACCATTCGTGGAAGCCTCATCCGGGTGATATCGGCAAGGAATATGAACCGCAAGGAAAAGAAGGTGTATCGGTCCCATGAGCAAGAAAATACCGACGTTTAAGAACGAAGACGAGGAAAGAAAGTTCTGGGCGACCCGCGACTCGACCGAATACATGGATTGGGCAAAGGCCCGGCGGGTTGTACTGCCCAAGCTCCGGCCCTCGCTGAAAACCATTTCTCTCCGCCTCCCGGTATCAATGCTGGAGGAACTGAAGCTCTTGGCCCACAAGCGCGACGTGCCCTACCAGTCGCTCCTGAAGGTATTCCTGTCGGAGAGGATACGGGAGGAAATGGGGATTCATAAATAAAAAGATTAAAAATTATCAAAACCCATGGCTATCCCTGATTATCAAACCTTGATGCTCCCTGTTCTTCGGTTCGCTTCTGACCGTGAGGAGCATAAATTTCGAGACGTTGTGGAATCTCTAGCGGAAGAATTTGCTCTTTCAAACGAAGAAAGAAATGAATTACTTCCAAGCGGAAATCAGGCTGTGTTCAACAACCGTGTCGGTTGGGCTCGCTCCTATCTGAAGCAAGCCGGGTTGTTGGAATCGCCCAAACGTGGGTATTTGCGAATTACTGAAGAGGGACTCAGGTTGTTAGCGGAGAATCCTGAAACGATCGATGTTTCCTTGTTGATACGATACCCGAAGTTCCGTGAATTCAGACAACGCAAAAAAGATAAAACCACTAACAAGGGCGAAAGCGAGGTCATTGAGATTTCATCTAGGGAAACCCCTGAAGATACCTTGGCTTCCGCGTATCAGACATTACGCAAAAATCTGGAAGTTGAGATCCTTGCTTCGGTAAAAGAATCCTCCCCGTCATTCTTTGAACAACTGGTTGTGGATCTTCTAGTAAAAATGGGGTATGGAGGCAATAGGCAAGATGCCGGCCGCGCCATTGGAAAAAGTGGTGATGGAGGTATCGATGGGATCATAAACGAAGACCGCCTGGGTCTGGATGTCATATATATTCAAGCAAAACGCTGGGATGGTACGGTGGGGAGACCGGAAATACAAAAATTCGCCGGGGCACTTCAAGGCCAAAGAGCCAAAAAAGGCATATTAATAACCACATCCAATTTCTCGAAAGGAGCCATTGAGTATGCCTCAAATATTGATTCAAAAATAATTTTGATCGATGGTGAGAAATTGGCGGCCTTGCTGGCGGAACAAAACGTGGGGGTTTCAATCGTTGGCCAGTATGTAGTCAAAAAACTGGACTCGGATTATTTTGATAACGATTAACACCTGCCATTAATACCGGACTTCAGTATATTGCTCCTCTGAAAAGACTCCAACCTGAAGAAAAACCCCCGGAACAAGCTGGCGCGGGATCTCGACCGATACGGCGCTTCGGCTGGGGAAATATTTCGCGACCAGGGCGGAATTCTGGATCCGCCTGATAGGCCGCTACGACCTGAAAATCGCCCGGCGCGAGACCTGGCCCGCCATCGAGAAAACCATTCGTCTCCGCCACGGCGCGTCCTGAAAGCGGCGGAAGCGGGTATCCTGTGGAATTCCCCCGCCGCCGGAGAACCCCCAAAGAAAAGCCGGACTTGATCCTTGAAAAATATAGCGGACCGCCTTCAAAATCGCCAGCGCGCCGTTGAGGTGTTTATGGATCCGCCGTGGCCTATCGGGGGTTATAAAAGTTAAAAAATTTGCTTCCTTTTTCCGATTCATGATATCATAATGCTAGCAGTCAACCTTCGGGAGAATCGGCATGGCGCAAATTCTTGTTCGGGATCTGGACAAACGGGTCGTCGACAAACTCAAAAAACGGGCCAAAGAGGACGGACGATCGCTCCAGTCGGAAGCCAAAAAGATACTGGAGGAAGCGGTCCGGCAACCGAAACTGGACGTCCGGACGGCCAGGAAATTGAGCGAGCGGTTTCGGACCGGGTTCAAGGGACGCAAGTTCCCGGATACCGTGAAACTCATCCGTGAAGACCGGGATCGATGAGTGTCCGCGTCGTGGACGCCTGTGTCGCCGCGAAATGGTTCATCGATGAAGATCATGCCGAAGAGGCGCTGAACCTGCTGAGCGAAAAGTATACCCTCCACGCCCCGGATTTCCTTCTGCTGGAACTGGACAGCGTGTTTTGCAAGTGGGTCCGCCGGGGAACCATCGCGTTTACCGAGGGAAACGAACTTCGCGCGGCGTTCAAACAATATCCCATCCGGTTGCATTCCTTTATCCCCCTGCTCGATTCCGCCTTCATCATAGCCAACCAGACCTCCTGTAGCCTGTACGACAGTGTTTATATCGCCCTTGCGGTTTTGCTGGACGGGAAATTGATCACCGCCGACCGCAGGCTGTACGATAGCGCCCTTACGGGCGGTTTAAAAAAAACTGTCGCTTGGGTGGAAGAAATCGGTTGAGCGAAGGGAAAAGTTATGAAGCATTCCCGTGCTTCCAACCCTTGATGTTTGTCTATTTCAATCTTATATTACAGCAAGCTGAAGCCTCCTCCGGGTGATATCGGCAAGGAATATGAACCGCAAGGAAAAGAAGGTGTATCGGTCCCATGAGCAAAAAAATACCGACGTTTAAGAACCAAGACGAGGAAAGAAAGTTCTGGGCGACCCGCGACTCGACCTTAAAAAAGATTTGCATTACATTGAAGAGGATTAATTTTATGCTCGTAGACAAGAAAAAGAGAATTGAACGTTTTTATCTTGAGAGAGCGAGGTTGTTATATTCAGGATTTCCTCAGGGGCATGTAGAAAATTTTGAGAATCCCGACTTTCGCGTTTTAACTCCCGAGTTCAAGTTGGGCATCGAGTTAACGCAACTGTATCAACCTGCCTCCAAAGGAAAATATCCCCCTCGAGAAGTCGAGACATTTCGCAAAAAGGTCATTCGAAGAGCCGCGGAAATTTATGTTGGTCAAAGCAATTCGCCAGTCGATGTCCTTGTATTTTTCTCATCGCATCCAACCTCTAACCAGGATCAGGATGCTCTATCTAAGGCCATCGCTGAGATCGTGAGAAACAAAAATCAAAACGTTACTTTCATTGTTGATCGCCGCAAAGCCGGGTGTAACCTTCCGGCAGGCGTTGAGCTGATTCGAGTCGCCCCAGCTATTGCAGGTTATTCACTATCATGGCAGGCGAGCGCGGTGCACGAAACTATCCCACTGACCCGCGAACTGGTTAAGGATTCGATATCCAAGAAGAATGTCCTTGTGTCTCGTTATCGATCACAAGTGGACAAGGTTTGGCTGTTGATAGTGATCGATCTTTTTCCGGCATCATGTAGTTTCTCTGTTCCCAAGTGCGTTGAAAGTTGGTCTTTGCCAGGTGAATTTGACAAGATCCTGATGTATTCACGAGAAGATGAACGGGTATGGTCTTTTCAGCCAAACCAATAATAATCCCCAATCTCTCCACAAATAAAGCCGGCCCCCCATAGAAGGCCGGCTTTTGATATTCTGGCTCCGGTGACAGGACTCGAACCTGTAACACA
>JBHHVT010000213.1:0-4127 GCA_046754425.1 Nitrospinota bacterium
ACACGCCTCGCTATTGGACGGCTGTATGCTTTCGCGGGCGGAGTTCAAGCGTTATTCACACCGCGATATGGATTCCTTGGAAAACCTTCTGAAAAAAAATCGGGGCGCGGGGAATGTCTGGATCGTCACCGACTCACTTTTCAGCATGGACGGCGACCTAGCCCCTCTGCCGGAGATATGCTCTCTTGCAGAAAAATACAAAGCGAGCGTCTATCTGGACGATGCGCACGCCTTCGGCATTTTCGGAAAAAAAGGGCGCGTCGGCGCGGAGCATTTCGGCGTCGCGGATCGTATCGACGTCCGGATGGGAACGCTCGGCAAGGCGGCGGGAGGGCTGGGCGCTTTCGCGGCTGGCTCGAAAGCGGTAATCGACTATCTCAAAAACCGCGCGCGGAGTTTCATATATTCAACCGCCATGCCGGCGGCGTGCGCGCTGGGGGCGGCAAAAGCCATAGATATCTTTTCCGATTTCGGCGATGAAAGAATAAGATTTTGGAATGTTACAGAAAATTTTATCGCGGAGTTAAAAGGGATGGGTTTTGAAACCGATTTTCAAAGTTATATAATACCGCTAATTACTGGTGAAACGGAAGAAGCGTTAACAACGGCGCGATGGTTTTGGGAACAGGGAGTTTATATGCAGGCGATACGGCCGCCCACCGTTCCGGAAGGGTCGGCCCGCCTCAGGCTTACCCTGTCCCTGGCGCAAAACGAACAAGACAGACGAAAACTGCTTGGACTGATTAACCAAAGGCGAGAAAAATTTAAACTGGTGAAGGAACCCGGTTATTAATAATAAAAAAATCCTTATATTCGATAAGGACCCGAAGTCCAGGCGGGTCATAGATATAATGTGCCGCAAGCTCGGCTGTACGAACGTGGCGGACCTGGATTCAATGAAGCAGTTCAATGCCGAGATTAAGAACCGTATCGACGCGGCGGACGGTATGGCGGTCTTCATGGGAAAAAAGGCTCTTCCGAAACTGACGGTAGACCTATTTATCGTCGACTGGGATTCGCCTCCCGGCGGCGTTGTCAGGTTTATGAGAGACCTCAAATCGAAATATTCAGGTAAATATCAGTTCATCGTGGTGGCGGATAAAAAACATTCTTCCAGTCTGGGCGCCGCACTGAAAGGGGGAGCTTACGACGGCCTTATAAAACCGTTTATGCTCTCGGAATTCAGGGAAAAGATTGAGGAAGCGCTATCCGGCAGGGAGAGGATGGTTGTTAAATCATTTAATCTGGGCGGGGCGGTAACAGGATCGCAAAAGAAGGGGTACAGTGGAAACCCTTTTGCCGTATCAAAGGAGAAGGAACCCGGCCCGGCAGCCGGCAGCAAAGAGGAAGCTCAACCCGTAAAACTGCCAGAACCAGAGCCCAAGCCGGTAACGGTGAAACCGGCAAAAGCCCCCCCCGCTGCCGCTCCTGGAACCGGCAGAGCTTCGTTTTACGGAAGGTCCGGCGGTCAGGCAAGGAGCGATACGGTTACCGCTACGCTCAAGGACGGGAAAATCGACGGCCATTACCACCAGAAAGTAGACGTCATAGGCGGCGGTGAAAACTGTTACTGGGCGAGGGAAATAAAAGATGGCCAGGTGCGGCTTGAATACCTGAACGCGAAGGGAGAGGCCACCGGCATGGAAGCGAAGAAAGTAGGCAGGGACGATTTCATGCACATGTTTTACCTCTGTGAGGAGCACGGCTGTCAGATCCTGAAAAACCTCGGCAAGTGGCCGCCGCCGAAGTAACCGACGGCATCTTGTTTTAGTCGCCAAGCCAATCGTGATACTGTAAACTCGTCTCCATGCAGATAATACCGGCAATCGACATAAAAGATGGGCGCTGCGTTCGTCTTTTGCAGGGCGATTTCGAGCGCGAGACAGTCTTCGCGGAAGATCCCGCCGAGCAGGCGAAAAGATGGGAAGCCGCCGGAGCGGAGATGATCCACATCGTCGACCTGGACGCCGCCAAGCAGGGCAGGCCGCTCAATGCCGACAAGATACAGGAAATTTGCAAAAGCGTTTCCTGCAAGGTACAGCTTGGCGGCGGCATCCGCACCCTCAAGATTGCAAAAGTCTATTTCGACCTCGGTATTGAACGCCTGGTGCTTGGGACGCTGCTTTTAAAAAATCTTTCCGAGGCAAAAGTGATAACCGAGGCGTATCCGCAAAAGATAGTAGCCGGTATCGACGCGAAGGATGGTATGGCGGCGGCGGAAGGATGGATGCTGAAATCTTCCATCAGCGTTTCGGAACTAATCGCAAAGCTTGTCGGCTGGCCGCTTTCCGCAATAGCCTATACGGACATCTCGCGTGACGGCATGATGCAGGGTGCAAACCTCACCGCTATCGAACAGGTAGCCGCGTCGTCCGATTTTCAGGTAATAGCGTCCGGCGGCATCTCCAGCCGCAACGACCTGGTAGTGCTTTCGCAGATGCCGAACGTAACGGCGGCGATTATCGGACAGGCTCTCTACACGGGCGTAATCGACTTGGCTCTATCCATTCAGGAATTCCAGTAGTGCTGACAAGGCGGATAATCCCCTGCCTCGACGTGAAGGACGGCAGGGTTGTGAAGGGCGTTAACTTCGTAAATCTGGTGGATGCCGGGGACCCCGTGGAGCAGGCAAAGCTCTACGACGAGCAGGGGGCGGACGAGCTCACATACCTGGACATTACCGCAAGCGTCGAAAAAAGAGCGGCAATCATAGACGTGGTGGAGCGAACGGCGGATCAGGTTTTCATACCGCTTACCGTTGGCGGCGGGATACGCTGTCTAGACGACATACGCGTTCTCCTAAGAGCTGGCGCGGACAAGGTCGGTATCAACACCGCCGCCGTGGACGATCCGGAGCTGGTACGAGAAGCGGCTGTAAGTTTTGGTTCGCAGTGCATAGTGGTGGCGATAGACGCCAAAAAAAAAGGTGACGGTTGGGAAGTCTTCACGCACGGCGGGCGTACACCAACCGGCGTGGACGCCCTGCAGTGGGCGGAAAAAGTGCAGGAGCTCGGCGCGGGCGAGATATTGCTTACCAGCATGGACAGGGACGGCACGCGCATCGGGTATGATATACCGCTTACCAAGGCGGTCTGCGACGCGGTGGATATACCGGTCATCGCATCCGGCGGCGTGGGGGACATGGAAGATTTTTACGAGGGGTTCACCGAGGCGAACGCGGACGCGGCGCTTGCGGCCTCGATATTCCATTTCGGCGAAAAAACTATCGGCGAGGTAAAACGCTACCTTGCGGAAAAAGGAGTAAGTGTGAGGCTATGAAAGAAGTGGGGCTTAAGTTAAACGAAAAGGGGCTTATTCCCGCCATTATTCAGGACGAGGAGAGCGGCAAACTTTTGATGATGGCCTGGATGAACCTCGATACGCTCAGGATGACCAAGGAGACCGGCTACACGCACTTTTACTCGCGCTCGCGCAACGAGGTATGGAAAAAGGGCGAAACCAGCGGCAACACGCAAAAGGTAAAAAAGATTTTCTACGATTGCGATGCGGATACAATTCTCATAATGGTCGATCCGGCGGGGCCCGCCTGCCACACCGGCGAGGAAACGTGCTTTTTCAGCGAGCTCGGTCCGGATGATTCCATCGTGGACGCGACGCCAGAAAAAGCGGGCGAGAATATGCTCTCCAAAGTCTATCAAGTGATACAGCAGCGCAAACGCGAAAGGCCCGAAGGCTCTTACGTCGCGGAACTTTTCGAAAAGGGCGAGTCCACGATACTTAAAAAGATAGGCGAGGAGAGTACGGAGTTCGTAATAGGGTGCAAAAACGGCGACGAGAAAGAGATCGTTTACGAAGCGGCGGACCTCTGGTTCCACACGCTTGTCGCGATGGCCCAGCACGACGTACCGCCCGAAAAAATCTTCGAAGAACTGAAAAAACGCTTCAAATAAGCCCATTGCATGGGCGGGCAATATACGGCATAGCCGCTTAAAGACGATTGTAGGGGCGCCGCTTGCTGCGCCCAGGGCAGGGCAAGCCCGGCCCCTACAATTTAGAATTGTTGTTTTTGTAAAAACTATCTGGCCGCCCAATGGGCTGCCGTAATTTGCTGCCCGCCTAGCCCGAATTATTCATGAAGAAGTTGAATTTTCAAATTATAGGTCGTA
>JBHHVT010000214.1:0-4090 GCA_046754425.1 Nitrospinota bacterium
AAGTGGTTATCGGCCTGAGTCATTCTTTTAAGCGTGTAGCAGCGCCAGTAGTTTGCCTCCACCCGCAGGGTGGCCGTGCAACGGGCGGACTATTAAAGTTCTCTGGCCGCCTTGATGATAACGCGGGTCGATTCAGGGTAGGACTTTTGGTTTTTCTCAAGCGCCGGCAGGATGCGGTTGTATGCAAGATGTTCCAGGTTGTTTGCCCTGATATTCAGGTGCGACATGTATTCCTTCATGTAAATACCGGGCGTCTCATCCGCCGGCGAGCCCATTAAGCGCTCCGCGCAACTGTGCGCGATGTAAAGAATGGCAAGCTCGTCCCTGATTGACGATGGGATCGATTCCGGATTTTGGAATATCGGTATGTCCTGGGCGTCAATAACCTTGCAGACGAGCGCGGGAAGTTCCCAGCTTTCCAGCAGTACCGAGCCGAGTTTGGCATAGTCCAGAAGGTCAAGGAGGTTTTTTAAGCTGGGGTTTTGCTTTTTGAGTATAAGAACGACGCTTTTCCCAATGTCGTGCAGAAGTCCTATCGTACCGCTGGCGCTGCCGCTTTCTTTTCTACCGGATATGGCCGCAACTTCGGTAGCGACAATCGACACAAAATAAGAATGCATCTGGAGTTCGTGAAACTCGGGAGTATTTGGCATGGTCTTTTTTATTCCGCTGTCCAGCACAAGTTGATAGACCTGGTTGAACCCCAGAAGCAGGAAGGCGCGATAAAGGTCGGAGATCTTGTCGGCCAGGCCGAAGTAAGGCGAATTAATGGTTTTCAATACAAGGCTGGAAAGGGACGGGTCCGTTTTTATCGACTCCGCCACGTCGATGGCCGACGAGTGCGGGTCGAGGAGTTTTATGGCCAAGTCGCCCGCGTACCTCGGCAGTTTGGGTATTTTTCCTATGATGTTCTGGATTAAGTCCGATGCGATACAGTCGTCGCTTTTTGACCTGAGGCTGTTAATGTAGGAGCTGATTTTTGCAAATTTATCGATCGCTTCCGCATTCTGACCCTGAAGACGCTCAACCCTTTTTGCTGTAAGGTCGTATAGATGTTTTTGAATGTGCAGTTGTATTTTACCGGGCAGCGTCTTGAAGTCGTCCGGTTTTATCGCCATCAGTACACTCGGCTGTGAGGCGACAACGTCGGCCATCCTGGGCCTGTTTTTTACCAGGGCGATTTCTCCCACCCAGTTGCCGGCCATAAGCGTTGCCAGGCGGCTTGTTTTTCCGTCCGTTGTTTTTGTAACTTTTACCGACCCCTCAAGGATAGCGAAGAAAGTCTGATCGTCATCCCCGTCCTTTATGATGATGTCGTTCGGCGCGTACTTTCTTATATCCGCGATTTTGTAAACTGACATCACCTCGTTTTCGGTTAGTTTTTCGAAGGCCGGCAGTTTGTAATGCAGTTTCATGTTGTGGATATTATGATCGCATCAAGGTTCATATTAAATCTTCATGCCCGCATATCGTGCGGCATTTGGCGCTCCTTTATGCCGTATTATCAAGGCCACCACTTTGATGTGCGGATGCGTAAAACTGCCGTCATCCGCAAAACCCTTTGCCGTTGATTCGTACAATATATTTAAAACAGCCCCAACTCAAGTGAAAAACCATTACATTGCAGGTGCCGTGTCGGCACTGACAAGTAGCTGGCGTATGTGCAAACAACCTTTAATAACTACGGATGGAAGGTAATATCACGGCTCCGCCGTTATTGCATCCACCTGCAGGGTAGTAACTACATTAATTCCACCCAGGTTCAGTTCCGTTCTGTTCGGGCTAATCCTTAATATCCCCGGCGGGTTTTCGATTTTTAACTTTTCGGGCGATTTATTAAATGCGATGGTTTTCGCGTCCGTCATTACAGACAGGAAAAAGTCGCCCTCGCCGATATTGTTGAATTCGAAACGGCTCTCGCCATTCAAAAGCCTGACATCGGTCAAGAGATACCGCAGGCCGTAAACATTCATATTGTCCCGTTCGGTTATATTCCTGATAAGCGCTATTTTGACGTTTTTCGGCTCAGCGGAATTTATCGTCAGGCTCCCGGATATTCTTCCTGTCGTTACTGCCGGCCTGTCGGGTATCCATACGGGATTTTCTTTTCCGTATTTTGTTGTCAGTCTATTTTCCCATTCCCTTGCTTTGTCAAGCCGGTTGAAATGTACAAGCACGTTAATCAGCATCGGAATCGCTCTTTCCCCCACGTGCCATTCGTTTACGTCCAGATACTTTTTAGCGTATTCAAAGTTTTTCCCGGTGACGGGCAGTGCCGATAGATGTCTTAACATCTGCAGTCGCAGGATCATGCTGTTTTGTGACGCGTATTGCATCGCCAACGATTTTTCCATCTCCCACTCGGCGAAGTAGCTCTTCTCGAGGGCCTGCCGGGCAAGATAGCTGTAAACCGAACCTTCCCTGTATTCGTTTAGATAACTTTCCAGTTTTTTGATATTCTCCGGTGTGACTTCCACGGTAGTTTTGCTCTCTTTATAAAACAGATTACCCGCCTTGTTTCTTCTGATAACCTGCACCTGCATCGGCCACTCCAGCGGTGTAAAATTATTTCCCTTTCCGTCCGGCCGGAACATGACCACCGTACGGCTCGGCGCGCGGGCATCCAGCAAACCCGCGGCGTCCGCGAGACTCTCTTTGTCGAGGTCATATTTTTGTGCGCCTTCGCTGTACGTTATAAATACGAACAGACAAAGAGCCGTCGCAAGGACGATAGGGACGGGAAGGCGTTTAAGCCTCCATTTGATATCCCGAAACACCGGCGAAAACGCCACGATAAGGCCGGCGGCAATGCCGAACGACAAGCCGTAGTAAATTGCCACTTTTGAGGTCAACAGTTCCATTCCTTTTGTAGTTGTTTCTCCGGTAGGGGCGTTATCGAGCACTTCATGCACGAAAATCGCGTAGTTTCTGAAGAACCAGCTGTTCAGCATGCCGACGGTGGAAATACCCATGCCAACGAGTCCGCCGAGGATGAACGCTTCAATCGGCCTGCTTCCCTTTTCGGCGGTTCCCATTCCCCACGATGAAAAATCACCGGCCCAGCCTGTTTCGCCCGCGACAAACCAGATGAGTCCTCCCATCACGAAGAAAAAAACAAGCCTGGCGCCGATGGTTGCCGTACCCTCGAAAGGGCTCAGCGTGCCGGAGACGTAATAGTAGGAAGCGATGTAAGAGAGCGCAATTGTGCCTTCGAAAACCAGAATCGCTTTTATCACCGCCCTTTTGCTTTTAATGAGTTCCATGCTGAGGTTTGGATTTAAAAGAAAGACCAAAAATCCGAACGCGAGGCGGCCCAGGATAAACATGACAACGCCGATAACGGCCGCCATGTAGCCTTCCGTGTACCATTCGCTGCCGGCCTTCATCAGTTCGTAATCCGCTTTTTCGTCAAGGGTAAGGAGGTAATACGCCGATTCCGGTACGGATACGGCAAACATGATGCGCGCTATCAAAAGACCGCTCGCGGCGCCAAGAATTATCATCGACGCGATAAACGACAATTCCCTTTTCATCAGAATAACCTCCTGCAGACCGTCACCGGTTGAGGACCCGGCGGTAGAGCGTAACTCAACATGACTCCATTTTAAATGATAAATAATTATTGGAAGATGACATTTGCGATATACTAACAGGTAAAACCTTGAAGCATGGAAACTTGCCCGTTCAACAGGTTTCGACAGCCCGTCCGATTGCAGCAAAGATAAAAGGTCGATTGTTAGATTATTTCAGGAGGTAATAAAATGGGTCCTGAAGCCGCAACGCCTTATTTAAACTATACGACCGGCATGCTTATCATCGCCATGCTCCTGGTGATTTTCCTGCTGTTAAGAAGACAGCTTCCCGGTACATGCGAAACCTGCGAATTCGTGAAGGAGCGTCCCGGCCTTATAGGTTATGAAAAGTTCTGCAGAAAAAAATGCATGTACAACCCACCGTTCCGGGGGAGCGCGGGGCAGTCGCTTTACGAACCAAGGGAGTAGGAGCGTCCGTTCTCTGCCTCGACTCGCTTCCTAACCCGGATTATTCATGAAGAAGTTGAATTTTCAAATTATAGGTCGTAACCAGTTTA
>JBHHVT010000215.1:0-4083 GCA_046754425.1 Nitrospinota bacterium
ATGGTTCTGTGTGTGTTCTGAGGTCACTCCGGGGGTACCGTAACTCCCTGTTAGGCTGTAGCTGCCGTCCCCGCTTGGAGTTAGGGCATTCAATGCGCCGGAATATTTAATCGTAAAATGATATGTATGCAGAGTCGTATAAAATGCATAACGTGAGGAAGAGAGAAGACTATAAAACTCTATCTCTCCCGAAACCTCGGGAATTAGATAATCGTATTTTACTACTTCGAAATCTGTTCTTCCCACAGTGTTGCTGGTTCGAATACCGCCGCTTTTCCAGTTTAATTCACCTAACGGACGCCCAGTTTCGTGCAGATGGCCGGCCGGATCGCCCGGGCCTGATGACCCTTCTTTTACTTCCAGGCTCAGTTCGTATTCACAGTCCTTATATGCTTCGTCGTAAGGGTCATAGCAGAAAACGTTTATCGGGATAACAGGGACATCCTGGTCCCAATAATCAATATACGGCGCAACCTTTCTGGCGCCCTCTATATAGAAATCTATACCCCACGCAGTGCCGGGTTGGAAAGCAAAACAAATTGCGATAATGAATAAAACGTTAGAAAACCTGAAACCTCTCATATCACTACCCCCTTTGTTATTTCAAAAGAATCGTCCCGACGGAAAACGGATAAACGAGATGACACGACAGTTACTGCGACTTTTCTCATAGGAAATAACCCCTTTTGAAAGATGAGCTATTTTATACCGTAAAATATTTGGTTTGCCAATAAATATATTATTGGTCAGCAATATTGTATGAATTCATTGATTTCCAGTTGAGATATTTACGACAAAGATGTCGAGAGTTAGAGCAACAGCCTAAAGTGAGCCTTTTAGATTAACTCAGGTTTCAGCTTATTGAGGTATCAACTATTCTGCCGGCCTGTATGGCCTCCAGGCGGCTGTAGAGACAGCCGCAGTAGCTCTGCCGCTTGAAGCCAAGCTCTTTGCTTATTCGAGACGAGATTTTAAATCCGTCCTTTTTCTTGAAATCCGCCTCGAAATGCATGACCTCCAGGGAATCCGTGTTTAACCCTTTCACCGCCGCGTTGCCGAGCCTGTTAATCATGACCGCGTCTTTATGAGGCGAAACGGTCAGCACGGTACCGAAAATCTCCTTGCCGAGAGCGGCCGCCTTTTTAGCTGTCTCTTCGAGTCTGTTCCCAATACAAATTTCGCATCTTTTTCCCCGCTCCGGTTCGTTTTTATATTGAAGCGTATTCGTTATCCATTTTTCGGGCTGGTAACCGCCCGCTATGAGAGGAATATTTTCAATCTCTGCCAGTTTTTTCGATTCGGCGAGCCGCAGCAGGTATTCGGACTCCGGGTGGATGTTCGGGTTATAAAAGTAAAGCGTAAGGTTGTAATTTTCTTTCAGCACTCTTATCGGATGCGGCGAACAGGGTGCGCAGCAGATGTGCAAAAGGAAGCCGGGCCGCACCGGACGTTCCGGTTTTTCACTTTTTATAGTTTCAGCCATTGGCAAAGTATCGCACGCCATTAACTAATTTCAAAGTTCCCGGTATCCGATTTATTCCAGCCGTAACGGGTACCGGGGAAGCTGGTGGGGTAACATTCGCTACCCCCGGACCCGCCGGCCAGAACTTGAGACCATATTTCAACGTCCCCGGCTCGCTCGTCGTATGGACGCAAAACGGTTCGGCGCCGAAGCGTAAGGAGGCTTTGCCCCGCCCGGCATCTTTAATATCGGCCGCCGTGCGGCCCGGCTTTACCCCCCCATCACCCTCCCCGACTCGACTGAGCTCGTCGCAGGTTCTATCCCATCCCTTCAAGGAAGTGGAAACTTTCCTGGAATACGGCGGGCGGACGGCCGTTAAACAGCTTTTTTCGCGATTAAAGCGGGATATAATACGCGGATGTCAAATTTGATAATGCCGCTGATTTATTCCTGGCTTTTTCTTGCGACAGTTGCCGCCCCGCCGAACGTAGGCGAGCTTATCTCCGTCTATGCCGAGGGGCTGTCCGAGGTGCAGGAGAATAACCTGCTTGAGGCGAGAAAAGCGGCCCAGGAGATGGCCGTAAATCAGGCGCTTTGGAGCGCGGTGCGCACTCTTGTTTCATCCGACGAGGCGGACTTCTATACGGAATCAATCAATGAACTGTTAAGCGGTAAAGCAATGAAGTTCGTACAGAGCTATAAGTATATCGAAGAATCGTATGACGAGCAGACCGGTCTCTACACGGTTGGTCTTGAACTTACGCTTTTTTACGACTACCTGCGTAAAGCGCTGGGCGAAGCGGGTCTTACCGTTGAAGGCGGCTCCAGGTTAAAGATAGTAGTGATTATAGACGAACGCGCGTTAAGCGCCGTGCCGGACTCCAGCTTCCTGCTCATCCCGTCCCCGACAGAAGAGAGTCTAAAGAAATCCGTGGTCCGGCTCGGTTATTACGTCATAGACCGCAAACAGATACGCGAACTTAAAGAAGACAGCCGCGTCCTGCAAGCCGTTCGCGGTGATACCGAATCCCTTCTCTGGCTGGGCGGACAGTTCGACGCCGCATACATAATTACCGGAAGCGCCAAATCCATATCGCATCCGGCGGAGGCGGATAACCCGCCGTGGGTAGAAGGCGAAATCAACGCGGCCATCTACGACGGCCAAAGCGGCGATGTTCTGTGGAGCGACCAGGTAGCCGAACGTCTGGAGGGCGGCCGCGGTACAGCCGGTTTTAGGGCCATCAGGATGGCCGGTAAAAAACTCGATGCCAGGGTTGCCGACTTCATATACAGTCTCACCAGATGAGGGACCGTTCCGGCTTTAGATGGGAAATTGCGGCGGTAGTCGTAGCTTCCCTGGCAGTCGCATATTGGGCGCGTGCCGCGCTTTTTCCTTTTTTCATCGCCTTTATACTCGCATACCTGCTTGATCCGCTTCTTGACAGGATGGAAGCGGTAAAGATAAACCGAACAGCCGGGGTGGTCTTTCTTCTCGGATCGGTATTTGTGGCGCTACTGCTTGCCGGATTTATTATCTATCCCCTGTTGGAACAGCAACTGACCAGGGGCATCGAACTTTTACCCCGGTATGCAGCAAGCTTGCAGGATAAACTGGCGCCGTTTATTGAAAAGATGAGCGGTTACGACAAGGCGAAGGCGGACGAGATGATCCAGACGGCAGTAGGGCAGATGGGTTCACTGCCTCTGAGGATGGTTCAGGCGTTGTATGGGGTTGCCGCGTCGACGCTCTCCACGGCGGCCGGATTCGTATCAACGCTGTTCGGGTTTATCGTTGTGCCTGTTGCCACTTTTTATTTTATGAGGGATATTGATCCCATGAAGGATAGAATTCTCGGCCTCGTTCCCGAACGCTACCGCGGCAAGGCGGAGGAGATCGTACGCGACGTAGACATCATTCTCTCCGCGTTCGTGCGGGGACAGTTAACGGTTGCGCTGGCGCTGGCGTTTTTATACGCGCTTGGTCTTTACCTGATAGGCACTCCCATGGGTCTGTTTATCGGCATATTGGCGGGGCTTTCCAACATCGTCCCGTACCTGCCCCTTGTGACGGGGCTTTTACCGGCGCTGGTGATGACGTACCTGGAATTTGGCGATTTCACTCATATACTGTATGTGCTGTTGCTTTTCGGAGGAGTGCAGTTGCTGGAAGGTTTTTTACTGACTCCCAGAATAGTCGGCGAATCGGTCGGATTGCATCCGGTCGCGGTACTGTTTGCCGTTCTTATCGGCGGCATGTTTTTCGGAATCGTCGGCCTTATTCTCGCCGTACCCGCCGCGGCAGTGCTGAAGGTTTTGTGGGCGCACGCGGAAAAAAGCTACCGTTCATCCGATATTTTTAATAGAAAAAAATGATCCCCCTGCGGGTGGCGGCGATATGCTGTCGCAATTAATACCTGTAGGGGCCGGGCTCGCTACCCGCTAACACATCATGCCGGAAAAAGGGCGCGGTGAGCGGCGCCCCTACGAAAGGCAGCAGGTAGTTGCGCCAGCAAAGTCAGTGCCGACACGGCAATGGCGCCGGCATATTACCCGCCGCTGTAAGCGGGCTAGCCCGAATTATTCATGAAGAAATTGAATTTTCAAATTATAGGTCGTAACCA
>JBHHVT010000216.1:0-4029 GCA_046754425.1 Nitrospinota bacterium
GGTTACGACCTATAATTTGAAAATTCAACTTCTTCATGAATAATTCGGGTTAAATCTACTCATCTTGAAGTCTGGAAAACTCCATGAAAGCGAGAATAAGTTTCTCCCTGCTGATGGAACCCTGCATGACGAGCATTTTGCCGAGCGGCGTCGTTTCGGATTCGCGGATTCTGAACAGCTCCTCCACCTGATCCCTCGTCAGGTAGTTCTTCGCAACCGCTATATCACCGTATCTCTCCTCCGTTTTATTTTGAATCATAAGGATTTTGAGATTATCCATTTTGGTCATGTAGCCCATTCCCACCGCAAGCGAACCGATAAGAGGTTTCGACTGACGCTGCGCTTCAAGGGCGGAGCTTACCTCTTCTTCCTTTACAAGTTTTTTTGAAACCAGGTATTCGCCGAACCGCATACCCTGCTACTTGTCCTTCATTATGTAGGTACCGTCCCAGTTCTTATCGGGCGGCCTCTGTTTAAAATCCATGCATCGTTCCATGTAGGTCAGGGCGGGCCCGTCGTTTATATCCATGTCCAGTATTTCGCCGAACTTGTCGATGGCGTTCTGCCATTCCCTCGCCATGTAAAAAGCGCGCCCTTCTTTATATAAAGATAAAATTTTCTCCTTATCCGGCTTCAGTTCGCCTTTTTTGCATAGCAGTTCGTAAACGGTGACAACCTCCTTTTTCCCGACAACTCTCAGCGTATCCAGTTCCCGCACTTCCACGGCATCCTTGCAGTACGCGTATGTGTAACTGCTTATCATGGCATGCGTTGCGTACTGTTTGTTCGCTCCTTCCAGGCGGGCGGCGAGGTTAACAGAATCGCCCATGATCGTATAGGCCATCCTCGTTTCGGAGCCGAAGTTACCGACGGCCATCATGCCGCTGTTTATCCCTATACGCATTGTCAGGGCCGGTTTTCCCTCTTTCTCCCATACGCGCCTCATCTTGCCGAGTTCCTCCTGCATCTCCAGCGCGGCGAGACAACACCGCGCCGCGTGATCCGCGTAATTTATGGGAGCGCCGAAAAAGGCGATTATCGCGTCCCCCTCGTATTTATCCAGCGTGCCGTTGTAATGTTGAATTATCCCGCTCATCCGGCTCAGATATCCGTTCAGGAACGGAACCAGTTCTTCCGCGTCCATGGTTTCCGCTATGCGCGAAAAGTCCGCAAGATCGGAAAACATAACGGTAAGTTCGCGCCGACTGCCGCCCAGTTCCAGCTTGGAGGGGTCCTTGATAATCTCCTCGATAACCTGCGGCGACAGATACTGCCCAAACGCGGACTGAATATAACGTTTTTCCCTCTCCTCGGTAATAAACCTGTAGATACCGAGCGAAGCATAGACTAAAACGGTTTCGAGCAGCGGCGGAACCGTATTGAGCACTAGGCGGTAATGGCTGAAGAAAACGTAGTGTAAACCGAAAATTGCCGCCACAAGGGCAAGGGCAATTCCGCCGCCCGCCACAGCGTTTAACCGCGGTACGGACAAAAGCAGTATCAAGCCGACCACCATGACGCCGATAATCTGTATCAGACCGGATGAAAGCGAAGGCTCGGCCAGATATTTTCCGTTAAGGATGTTGTCTATTATCGTCGCGTGAATCTCCACGCCGGGAAAGTAGGTATCGAACGGCGTAAATCTTACGTCTTCGATGGCGGTGGCGGTCGCGCCTACGAGGACTATTTTATCTTTAAGGAGTTCCGGGGCAGCTTCCCCATTCAGGATATCGACTGCCGAATAATGCGCAAACGTGCCTTTCGGCCCGTAATAGTTTATCCGCATCTCCCCTCTACTGTTTGTGGGGATTACGCGCGGCTCCCTGCCCATAAGGGCTACCTTGTCGACACCGTCCCCCCCTATCCAGAAAATGACGGCGCTTTTAAGGTATTTCCTCAGCACCGTGAGCGCCAGCGGGGGAAAGAGGTAATCGTCGTCCCCTTCCTGCTCCACGAGGTCGCGGTATTTTACTATGAGAGGCACTTTTCGGACGGAGCCGTCGGATTCCGGAACGAAGTTAAAATAACCCGCCCGTTTGGTGGCGGACGATATCTTTTTAATAGTCGCTTCCACCGCCTGCGCCCGGATAAGAGGTATATCGTTCAGCGATACGGACGGCTCCTTTTTGAATCCGGAATACCGCGATTTTTTAATGATATCCAGATAGCCCTCCATCTCCTTTTCGGACAGATGTTTTATCTCCTTCCGCGAGAAGTAGAAGAAATAACCCAGTACAGCCCTTCTCGATTTTTGTAACGCATCGTGGAATCTTTGGTCGTTATCGGATTCCTTCACCGCCCGGCCGAGAACCTCTTTTAGTTCGACGCGTTTTAGGCCCGCATCGTACAGCCGCTTTTCGAGGTTTAAAAGCTGTCTCGTTCCGGAACTGCTGTCGGGAGACGAAAAAACCACATCGAAACCGATTACCTTTACGCCGTACGCTGTGAGGCTGTCGACAAGGTCGGCCATAACGTTCCTGGGCCATGGCCACTTGCCGAGTTTGTCTATGCTTTTTTCATCGATTGCCGCGATCACTACATCGCCGGACGGTTTCATCTTCCCGCGCTGGGCGTAAAAGATATCTTGTATCAGGAGTTCCAGCCTCCCCGCGACATTTCCGGCAAAAAGTGAAAAGAAAAAAACCAGTAACGTGGCGGCCGCGAAAATGATAAAGCTATGCGGCTTAAAAACAGTTTTCACCGGTTAATAATCTCCGGATACCGGCGATTACTATACATCAACCCAATATATAACGGCGATGCCGTTTAACCAAATTAAGGCGGAAAACCGGGTATGAAAAAATTCACATCAGGCTTCGCGCTTTTTGGCGGCCAACAGCGGGTAATCCGGTAACCACATCCGGCTTCGAACCGCCTCCTCCGGACTTTTTCCCTCATCCTCTTTTCCACTGCCTTCCTCGACGCTCTTTTTATACACGGCCAGCGCCACGTTAAATGAAACGTCGAACAGGTTTTCAATATTCGGGTATACGCACCTGCTTTTAATATCGCTTTCCAGTATGGTCTGAGCCAATGCGTCGGCGGCGGCCGTGAACAGGGAATCGGTAACCTCTTTCGTGGACGCGGCCAATAGGCCGAGGCCGAGGCCCGGGAAGATGAACGCATTGTTTCCCTGCCCTATCCGGTATTCGCGTCCCTGAACCGTAACCGGAGGGAACGGACTGCCGGACGAGACAATAGCCGCGCCCTTCGTATACTCCACTATCCAGCGAGGGTCCGCCTCGGCTTTGGATGTGGGGTTCGACAAGGGAAAGATAACCGGTTCGGAACTGTTTTGCATCATCAGATTTACAACCGTATCGTCAAATGCGCGCGCACGGCCCGATACGCCGATTAGCGCCGTAACGCCCGAATGTTTAATAGTATCTTCAAGCGACCAGCTTCCGTCTTTCCCCTGCGGCCAACCGCTCACCACCCGCCGCGGCTTTGCGAAATCCTTTTTATAGTCGTCAATGCGCGCCTGCCTGCCCTCCACCAACAGGCCCGCCGAATCAACAACAAAAATTGTGTCAAGCGCATCCTGACGGGAAAGCCCTTCTCCCATCATCCCTCCCAGGAGCTGGCGCGAAATCCCGATACCGGCCGCGCCCGCGCCGTAGATTACGAACTTCTGCTCCTTTAGTTTTTGCCCTTTTATCTTCATCGCACCGAAAATGCCGCCCAGCACAACTGCGCCGGTTCCCTGAACATCGTCGTTAAACGACACCAATTTTTTACGGTACCTGTCGAGATTGTTATACGCGTTCGACTTGGAAAAATCCTCCCACTGCAAAACAGCGTCGGGGAAGTTCCTCTTTACACCTTCAACGAACTTCTCGATGAAAGCCGAATAGTCGTCACCCGTAATCCGCCTGCGCTTGCTGCCGAGATACAGCGGATCCCCCAAAAGGGCCATGTTGTCCGTGCCGACGTCGAGGCATATCGGCAGGGTGAGCGACGGTTGAATCCCCGCGCCGACGCTGTAAAGAGACAGCTTGCCGATGGAAATCGCCATGCCGCCCGCGCCCT
>JBHHVT010000217.1:0-4012 GCA_046754425.1 Nitrospinota bacterium
GAGTTCCCAGCCGAACTCTACATAGATGCGGGGCGATTCCGGCAATCCGTACCGGAAGGCCGCGTACCCTCTGGCCGCGGCAAGCGCGATAAACGAAAAACCGACAAAGTCGGTCAGCTCCCTGTCTCGTTGTCTGTCGCGCACGAATAAACAAAGAGCCCCCATCACCATAAAAAGGCCGCCGTAAATTGCGGTAAGCTCGCTCGCCTCCGTGTTCGTAAGCACAATGACGCCCAGCGAGCCGAGAGACTTTTGCACGTCCACAAAAGAGGCAAAACCGGATACGACAAAAATAATGCCTGCCGTTGACAATATAACGTTTAGAACCGTGTCTGTTTTCCGCATCGTTTACCTATACCACGCCGACACGGGAATTTATTTCCCCATGGCAAGAATTGCCAGACCATACTTTCCCGTTCCAAAACCCCGTCAACCGTAATACGCTGATTATTAGAAGCTTACGATTTGGCACGTCCATTGCCGCTGTTTATCGTAACAAATGAAAAAAACTTTAGGGAATTAAATGATCGTAGACGTATTAACCATGCTCGACGGCACATTAAACGGCGGCTCTTCCGGCGATATCGGCAAGCCCGGCGAGAGGGAAGAGAGTTTCGGAGCAATCTTTGAAGAGCGGATGAAAACGGAAAACGGAAAACCCGAAAAGCCGAACCCCAAATCTGATAAAGGGGTAATGGAAACAAAACGGGTCAAGTCTAAATCCGCTGAAGACAATAGTGAAAAAGGGCAAACAGAATCCGCCCAGACAATAACCGAAAAAACGGAATCTGTTAAAACCGACGCCTCTGCTGAAAAACCCGGCGTTATGGAAAAAATCCCGGATAAAAACACGGCAAGTAATGAAATTGAGTTGACCGAGGAACAGTTATCGAAGCTCGCCGCAATGATGGGAATCACCATGGAAGAGATGGCAAAACTCGCGTTACTGCTTGAAGGAAAATCCGGACAGCTTATGACGTCAATGCCGGACGATATGAAAAATAGGCTCGCGCAGTTTCTCGATACGAGAACCGGCAGCGTGTCGGCGAACCAGCAGGAGACGGTGGCCAAATTGGCCGAACTGCTCGATATGGATAAGGAAGAGGCGGAGACACTTTTCAAACGTTTGAGAGTTTTTTCCATGGAGATAAAATCCGAGAAAAATCCGGCGGGCAAGGTTTTAACCGACGCGCAAAAACCGCAAAAGGAATCCAAGTCGGACAATAACGCTTTCGACACGGAAACTGATGATTTTCTTAACGGCTCGAAAACTTTTGGCGATAACATGGAAGTCAAGGTAAAATCCGCCACGGACCAAAGTGGAAAAGTCGCGCAGTCAAACGTCTCTACACATAGTGTCGGAACGGACCCGGTAAATGCCGTGAAGACCGGTAAAACCACCGCCACTCATACAACCCCGGTGAAAGAGACGGTTGAAACCGCTAACAAGGCGGTGGAAAATAAAATAATCAATCAGATCGTCGAGAAGGCTAAAATCCTTTCATTTCCCAAAAATACACACGCCCGGATAGCGCTTAAACCGCCGTCACTCGGATGGGTTGACATAAAAATCGTCATGCACGAAAACAGCGCCAGAGCCGCAATCGTCGTCGAATCCGCCGCCGTAAAGCAGACGGTGGATCAAAATATCGATCAACTTAAAGCGGCGCTGAACCAGCAGGGTATCTCACTTGAAGAGATGAACGTCAGCGTGGAACATCAGGACGCGCGGTCATCGAGCGACGGTGATCAGCGAAGCGATATCGGTTACAACGATTTTATTGAACTTGCCGGTGATAGGGCCGATCCGCATATGGGCGGCGGCAGGCTGGCGGACGAAATCATAAAAGCGGCGTACAACTCATATTTCAACATAACAATATAGAAAAAGATGAACGTAAATACGGTATCGGGGATAGTCGGACAGCAGGCCGACTCTTCCGCAAAAAAATCACTGGGAAAGGACGAGTTCCTTTCGCTTCTTATCACACAGCTAAAACATCAGGACCCTCTTTCGCCGATGGAAAATACGGAATTCACTGCGCAGATGGCGCAGTTCAGTTCACTGGAGCAGTTGTTCAACGTAAACGACAACCTCGTAAACCTGCAGGCGCTAAGCGCATCGGTCAGCAACACGCAGGCGTTGTCTCTTATAGGCAAGGAAGTCACAGCGGAGGGCGACTCCGTCTATGCGCAAAACGGCCAGGCCTCTACAATGTCATTCAACCTTGGCGAGGCAGCCACCAGCGTCAGAATCCACGTCTTAGACAGCAGCGGCGAAGTGGTGCGAACCTTATACAGGGGATCGCTGTCGGAAGGCAGGCATGAGGTCCAATGGGACGGCATGGCCGACGGAGGCGGCATCGTCCCGGACGGGCTGTACAGTTACGTAGTGGACGCGGTCAACTCAAGGGGGGATCAGGTTGATACGGATACATATATGCGCGGAATAGTGGAAGCCGTCAGCATGGATAACGGCATCACATACGTACACATAGGCGACGCCAAAATGATGATAAGCGAAATAAGCGAAGTGCGCCAGCCAACAGGCAATTAGGAACAATGTCATTAGTGAACGGGAAACGGAAGTAAAAAAGGAGGTCGTACAATGAGTCTGAACAGCGCAATGTTTACCGGAGTCAGCGGGATACTGACGATGGGCAACGCGATGAACGTTATAGGCGACAACATCGCAAACGTAAATACAATCGGCTTCAAGGGAAATCGCAGCGTGTTCGCCGACATCCTCGCGAACTCATTGTCCAACGGTTCCACCATCATGCAGACAGGACGGGGCACGTTCACGCAGGGCATAACTCCCAGCTGGGCGCAGGGATCGTTCGAAACTACCGGCAACGCAACGGACGTCGGGATACAGGGCGCCGGCTTTTTCGTCGTAAGAAGACAGTCTGACAGCGGAATGTTCTACACCCGTGCGGGGCAGTTCACGCTTGACGACGACGGCATGCTCGTAAACCCGCAGGATCATATCGTGCAGGGATACAGGGTAACCTCGGCCACCAGCAGCGTAATCACCACGGCTTCCGCATCGTCGGATATATCAATAGACGGAGTCACGGCACAGCCCAGGGCAACGACAGCCTTCAGGATTGGCGTAAACCTGAACGCGGCCGCAAGCGCGGGTACGACTTTCTCCACAAGTTTCGACGTCTATAATGCCATCGGCGAAAGGGTAACGCTGACATACGCCTTCACAAAAGCCGCCGCCGCGCAGACGTGGAATTACACGGTTACACCATCCACCGGCACCGTTACAGCGGGAGGTACCGGTACTGTTACCTTTGACTCCCTGGGAGCGCTCACGGCTCCGGCGGCGGATACAACCCTCACCATTAGCGGCTTCCCGAGCGGCGCCTCGGCTCTTACAACCACGTGGGATATTCTGGACTCAAACGGCAACCCGTTTAGCGAAATAACCGGTTATGCGGCCACATCGACAACGTCGTCAATAATCCAGGACGGTTTCTCCACCGGTACGCTGAGAGGACTCTCTGTGGACCAGTACGGTTATATATCCGGCCTGTTCTCAAACGGCCAGTCGCAGTTCCTTTACCAGCTTGAACTTGCCGACTTCGCCAGCCCCTGGGGACTTCAAAGGGAGGGCGGCACAATGTTCGCTGAAACCCAGCAGTCCGGACAGCCCCTGCTGGCAACCGCCGGCACGGCGGGACTGGGTACCATACTTGGCAGCGCGCTCGAACTGTCGAACGTGGACCTTGCTTCGCAGTTCGTAAAGATGATCCAAAACCAGAGGGGCTATCAGGCCAACTCAAGAGTAATTACGACCGTTGACGATATGATGGCGGAAGCCGTCAATCTGAAGCGATAAAGGGAGGCTGATAGGTAAGTCGATAAACCTACTAAAAAATCCCGGCTGCCTGTTAAGTCATTACGTCCTGTTCACCGCCGGGTCGGCGAGTCCGGCCCGGCGCCTCCTTTAACCCGAATTATTCATGAAGAAGTTGAATTTTCAAATTATAGGTCGTAACCA
>JBHHVT010000218.1:0-3981 GCA_046754425.1 Nitrospinota bacterium
AGTTCGTTTACATCAATTTCGTATGATTTTATCTTGTCTTGCAGGTTTTTCCTTGCGAGCTTTATCATGTCCGCCGTACGCGAAATGTTGCCGTTATTATATTTAAGCGCTTTTACGAGGAACTGTTTTTCAAAAACCTGTTTAGCCTCTTTTAATGTCGATAGCAATTCGTAATCGCTGGAACGTCTGAGCGCTGTATCCTGTCGGACGTTATCAGGCAGGTTTTGATTGTCTATCATTTTTCCTTTTGCGAGCACTACCGCGCGTTCCACGACATTTTGAAGTTCACGGATGTTACCGGGCCAATTATAGTCAACCAACGATTTCATCGCCTTATCCGTAAACCCTTCTACCATTTTATTCACCTCAAGCCTGTATTTTTGTAAGAAATATTCGGTTAAAAGCGGTATGTCATCCCTGCGATCGCTTAAGGAGGGCATGTTAACGTTAATTACATTAAGCCTGTAAAAAAGGTCTTCCCTGAACCGGCCATTGTTAACGTCGTTTGCAAGGTCCCTGTTCGTGGCGGCAATGATACGGACATCGGTTTTTATCGGTTTTGTTCCGCCCACTCTTTCAAATTCGCGTTCCTGTAGAACTCGCAGCAATTTCACCTGTACGGTTGGGGAGATATCGCCAATCTCGTCCAGAAAGATCGTCCCATGGTGGGCCACTTCAAACCGTCCCTTTTTTTGGCCTATTGCCCCGGTAAACGATCCTTTTTCGTGGCCAAAAAGTTCGCTTTCCAGCAGACTTTCCGACAAAGCGGCACAGGCAACCTTGATGAAGGGTTGACTTTTTCGTTCGCTCTGGTTGTGTATGGCGTGAGCTATCAATTCCTTTCCCGTGCCGCTCTCGCCGTGTATAAGCACCGTGGCGTTGGTGCCGGAAACAGTTTTTACCAGATCGAGAACAGCCTTTATCTGCGGAGTTTTTCCGATAATGGTTTTTGTGTCCTTTACACTCTCCAACTGCATCTTAAGCGCCTGGTTTTCTCTTTTTATCACCAGCAGGTCGAGTACTTTTTTAACCTGGTTGATTACGTCGTCCGGCTCAAATGGTTTAAGGATGTAGCTGTAGGCGCCTTTTTTAATAGCCTCCACCGCGGATTTGATACTTCCGTGTGCGGTTACGATTATCACTTCCGTTTCCGGCCAGGAATTTTTTATTTTTTCGAGCAACTGTATACCATCCATATGCGGCATCATGAGGTCCGATATAACTAGTTGAAACCTTTCATTTTCCATCATGACGAGCGCTTCCATGCTGGAAGTAGTGGTGGCGAAATCGAAGCCTTTGCTTTCGAGAAGATGTCCCGTAAGCTCAAGATTATCCGAGTTGTCGTCGACCACCAGGATTCGATTGTTCATCTCTACGGTATTCATGGTAATAAGTGGATGTTATCATAATACGAATGTGTTTTTATGTATGTACGGGCTTATATGGCCAATTACCTCGGAGCTGTTAAAGAAATATGGGCGATAATCTAAAAAACGCTCTCGTACTGATAGTTGACAAATCCACTCCGAATACCGAGATGATTGAATCAATCTTTCAGGAGCAGGGCGCGCGAACCATTACCGCCAGCGGCGGCGAAGAAGCGCTTGGAATTGTGAAAGAGCGATCGCAGGAAATCGACCTCACAGTTCTCGATATTTCCATGCCGGGATTGGACGGTGTCCAGTTTACCGATAAGGTGAGGGCGATGCCTGATATCGAGCAGACGCCAATCATTCTGACAACATCTGAAAACTATAACAGCAATGAGCTTGAGCTCGGGCTGGAGGCCGGCGCAAACGATTATGTGCAAAAACCGATAGTAGCGAAGGAACTTCTTTTGCGCAGCCGTTCAACCTTGCGGCAGCGCGCGATGCGCGAACTGCAGGTTGTTGAACTTACCAATGAAATTATCGGCCACCGGGACGTGGCCATGTTCGGATGGGCGAAAATTGCCGAATATCGCGATCCGGAAACGGGAGGTCATCTGAAAAGGATTCAGGAATATACATACGTGCTTGCGAAGAGGCTTGCGTCTGAAGCTCCATACAAGGAGCTTATGGATAACGATTATACATTTAATATTTATGCCGCTTCCCCGTTGCACGACATTGGCAAGGTGGGCATTAGTGACGAAATACTGTTGAAACCGGGCCGGTTGACGCCCGAAGAGTTCGAGATAATGAAAACACATGCTGAAAAGGGCGGAAAGATACTCGATGAAGCCAACCAGAGACTGGTCGGCAGCACCCTCATAGCGATGGCGAGGGATATCGCGTTGTGTCATCATGAAAAATGGGACGGCAGCGGCTATCCCAAAGGTCTTCAAGGTGAGGAGATACCGCTCTGCGCGAGAATCATGGCGTTGGCGGACGTATACGACGCGCTGGTTACTAAAAGAGTCTACAAGGACGCCATTGAACACGAAGACGTTTTGGAGATAATTCTCGAAAGTTCCGGTTCTCATTTCGATCCGGTGGTTGTGAAGGCTTTTGCTGAAATTTCGGAAGAATTCGCAATCATTAAGGAGCGTTTCAAGGAATAACCGTGATTCGCTCCAGATTTCTGGAAACCGTTAAACGTCACTCGATGTTGGTGCCGGGGGATCGTATTTGCGTCGCATTTTCCGGCGGTCCGGATTCCACCGCGCTATTGGAACTGTTGTCCTCCCTGAAAGGCGAATTGGATATCGAACTTTCCGCCTGCCATATAAACCATGGACTGCGAGGCAAAGAGTCTGATGATGACGCCGGTTTCGTTGCCGGCCTTTGCGGAAGATTATCGATACCGTTTCGAGTGACTACAGTTGACGTCAAGAAGTACCGTAGTTTAACCGGCGGATCGATTCAGACGGCCGCAAGGGATTTGAGATACCTGGTTTTTAAAAGAATTATAAGGATAGGCGCGGCGGATAAAATTGCTACCGCGCATACGGCGGATGACGATACCGAAACCGTGTTGATAAATTTTCTAAGGGGCTCGGGACCGCAGGGGCTTATCGGTATACCGGCGGTAAGGGAAGGACTCTTTATACGTCCGTTTATAGATATCGGGAAAACGGAAATTCTTGAGTTTCTCAAGCGGGCGGGGATACCATACCGTGAAGACTCATCGAACGCCGATGTTAAATATCTCAGAAATGCCGTAAGGAAAACTCTTGTCCCTGTCATTAAAAAAGAGTTCAATCCCGGAATTCGCGGAACGCTGCGAAGGTCGGCGGAAATGTTTTACGATATACAGAGCTACCTTATAAAAAAGGCTGAAGTGCTGGTCAATAAAATATCAGTACCGACAAGGGATGGTCGCGGTTTGATAATCGATTGTCCGATGTTCATGTCTATTGACAGGGCGCTTCAGAGAGAAATTATTAAAACCGTCGTTAACCGCGTGCGAAAAGGCGGCGCGCCGCTTAATTTTGAGCATGTTGAAAACCTTCGAATTCTCGCCTGCGGCAAAAAGCAAGCCGGTGAACTGTCGTTGCCGGGGGTAACCGCTTCAGTATCACACGGAAAGTATTATCTGAACAGGCATCAATATTCACGGACTCAAAAATTCAGCTACCATTGGCAGTCCGCGTTGCCGATCGTGATAAAAGAGCTCAACTGCAAGGTAAAAATGGAAAAGGTTAAGCCGCCTCACGACCTTATGGGTAACGGCAACAGTGTGTATCTGGATGGTGATTCCGTACCTGCCGACGCGCAGTTTCGCAACCGGAACGACGGCGACAGGTTCCACCCGCTGGGAGCGAGCGGGACGCAAAAGCTCAAACAATATTTTATAGATAAAAAAATACCGCGATGGGAAAGGGATAGTGTTCTCCTGCTGGCCTCCGGCTCAAACGTGTTGTGGGTAGCCGGTTACAGGCTCTCCGAAGAGGTTCGGGTGGGGGAGGATTCTAAGAACGTCCTGAAATTACAATTGGAATACAATCGGTAAACCTGCCGTATTTAAAGCGGTTCCGAAATCGTTTCGCTTGTTGCCCTT
>JBHHVT010000219.1:0-3957 GCA_046754425.1 Nitrospinota bacterium
TCATCCCCGATTTTGAACGGCTGAAAAGATACGCCGCGGATCAGGGCATCGACGCGGCGGATAACAACGAACTGGTGAAAAATGCAAAAATACAGGCGTTATACAGACACAGGATTGACGACCTTATGAAGGATTTTGCCAGGTTCGAGCAGATAAAACAGTTCATACTGCTTCCCGCAGAGTTTACGGAGGCAAGCGGAGAGCTTACACCAACGCTGAAGATAAAACGTAAGGTTGTGGAGAAAAAGTTCGCCAAGGAGATTGAGGGACTTTACTCAAAAACCGCCTGACAGTGATTGTAGGGGCGCCGCTTGCCGCGCCTTGGGCGGGGCAAGCCCTGCCCCTACAAACTGAATAAATTCCGCACGGCCTTTTTTACACGGCTGATAAGGAACGGCGTCAGTCTTCCCTTCTCCCAGAGGATGCGGGCGAAGAGATTTTTTTTCCGGTATGGCGGTATCTGTATGTTGCCGCGGGGTATCATTGTAAGCGCCCCTTTTTCGCACGACGATATGCACGCCGCGCAGCCGAGGCAAATTTCTTTGTAAACCGCGGCGTACCGATCGGATTTATTTTTGAACTCCCTGTCCTTTGCGAGTCCTATTGACTTGACGTTGCAGGCCGTGAAGCAGTCGCCGCAGTAATCGCATTTTTCCGGGTCTATCTCTGCGACATAGTTTGTTTTGGCGATACCGTCGTGATAGCCCATCTGCACGCCTTGCATAAGTTCGCAGCAGCATCGACAGCAGTTGCAGATAAACGACGGTTTGTGGCGTATGTTGTCGGTGGTGTGGGTCAGGTTTAACGACCGGGCGCGTTCAAGGATTGCCAGCAGTTCCCTTCGCGTTTTCCTTTTGGCAAAACCGCGCCGCGTTAAAAACCTCGCGCCGCTTCCCAATACTATGCAGAAGTCCTCCGTAGGCGCGTTCTTTTTGCACTTTTGACCAAGATGCTCCTTTTTATGCCGGCAGTAACATTGCGTAACCGCGCCGAAATCGGTCTGCTTGATTATCTGCATGGCGCTTTCGTAAGAGGTGATGTGGGACGTAACGGGGATATGCTCCTCGTAAACCAGCGAGCGGGTAAGCTGTGTCTTGCTGCCGAAAAATTCGCCTGCCATACCGTTTTCAGACGGCTCGCGCAGGTAGTCGAGCATTAATTCAGCGAGTTTTTTCATCGGCAGGTCGCTGCGGTTTCTCATGAATGTGAATTCCATAAATCCGATAAGGCCCGGCATTAGCAGGTAATAGGTTTTTCCGGAGTAGGGCATGTCCATTACAAGCCCCTTGTTTGCCATCGTTTCAAGTATTGGGCGCAGTTCGTCTTCGTCGATTTTCGTAGCGCGGGAAAGTTCGGGAAGCGTCGCCTCCTCAAGCGGGAACTTCGAGGCGATCAGTGCCTCCTTTTCGCTGAAAAGTATGGAGAGGATTTCCCTTAGCTTTTCGTTATCGACAAGGCCGATGGGGTATTTGTTCAACCTGTCGATAAGCGGCACAAGACTGCTCTTGGAACCGGCAATATGACCCACTTTTTTTCCTCGTATTTGCGCGGTGATCGCAAGAATAAATAAGAATTCCCTTAGTATTTAGATGATGCCAGTTTTATCGATTGGCTGTCAACATGAACAATCACTCCAGCGGGTCATCATTTAAAATCATTATATATGTTTTATAAATGTCCCCACCTCGGTTCACGAGGAGGGGAGTAAGGGGCGGTGTCCTTTTGGTAGTACAGCCGCCCCCGGCTGTACAGGTCGACAGGCGAGGGCGCCTGTAGTACCAACCCCTCCGGTGCTTCGCACCACCTCCCCTTGAAAAGGGGAGGACAACTCTTTTGCAAAATTCATCGCCCTGAAACTTTCATTTTCTGGTTTAATTTATAGGGGCCAATTAGAAGGGAAATTACGATGTTATTTAAAGCAGGTTACAAGCTGGAGCATCCCGGCATTGTGTTATGGGAAGAGTATCTGAAACCGCGAGGCATAACGCAAACCAGGTTTTCGAGAGACCTCAACATCAGCTTCGCGCGCGCCAACGAGCTTTTAAACGGCAAGCGGGGCTTTACGCCGGACACTGCCCTGCGCGTCGCGAAATACCTGCGCACTACCGCCGAGTACTGGATGAACTGGCAGACCGCCTATGAACTCCAGCGAACCGAAAGATCCCGCCGCAAGGAATACAGAAAAATCCCCGCCGCAGGGTAACGGAACTTACATTAATAGGTTTGTGATAGTAGCAAGCTAGAGAAGAACTGAATGACATACTCCGTGTGTTTCCCAATGAGGGCAGCAAGTACACCCAGCAATACATTGGCTAATGTACCGATGAGAAATCACACCAGCAACCTAGAGCCAACAATCCTTCGGGCCTTTAGGGAATTGAGCTCGGGCACATCTGGAAACGATTCTGGTACTTTAATAACACTGCCCCAAACTTCCCATTTTGAGGCAACTTTAAAAACCAGCCATCCTGCTATGAGTTCATATGAGTTGGTCCAGGCCGCTGTCAAACTGAGGAGGCGCTCCAAGCCCCCAAGAAATTTTCCAGGCTTATCAATACCGGGAGTGTAAAACGTAGTCCAAGCCCGCTTTGGAATTTCTTTTGGCCTTGTTTCAACACCCGCACCCTTGAAAATGCATCCCACTGCTGGGCCCGAAAATACGGCGACGATAATGCCAACAGTGATATTAAGAAGCTCTGTCATTATCACCTACAATTTCCTGACTACTTTATTTTCAGACAAAGCTCATCTCAGCTTTAACATTTTTAATATCCCCGGACGTTTTTCATCAGTTCGTGGATGGTGCCGCCGCTCATTCAGCAAAACCATTTTAACTGTCGGAAGACTGTACCTTTTTTATTTTCACAATCAAAGGAGGAATTTCGTTGCTGACTATATCCCAGACGATTTCAACGTCTATCCCGAAATATTCATGTATGGCGATATCACGGAAGCCCGATATTTTCCGCCATTTGACTTCACTGTATCTGTCGCGAACTTCCTTTGGAATATGTTTAGCCGCCTCGCCGATAATTTCAAGGTTGCGAACGACAGCATCGCGGACAAGACTACTTTTATTGAAATCCTCCTGCGTAATGTTTTTGACATAGGAGAGGATTTTTTCAGACGATTCGAGAATGTCTTCCAGAAAAAGCCGATAGTCACGTGACATTTAGAAGTTCGGCCTCGATTGCCGATTTTACCCTCGGTTTCAATGATTTTGCCGTAACAAGATCAACCTTTCTCTCAAGCAGTTCTTCCAGATGAAACTTGAGATTGATGTATCTGTCATAGGTTGCGGAGCCTTCAAACTCGACGAGGACATCAACGTCGCTGTCGGCATCGGCCTCTCCCCTTGCTACGGAACCGAAGAGTGAAAGTTTTTTTACGCCGAAGCTTTTTACCTTTTCTCTGTCGGCCTTGAGAATCGCTATGATTTTATCTTTACTACCATTCATAATTTATAATTCTATCATAACGATAAAAACGCGGAGTTCGGTAAGCCCTTGTTACGGTAAACGCCATGTTTCAATAATTCCTGAAGTTTTTCATCAGATCATGGAGGGTGTTGCTTGACGTATTACTCGGAGGTGATCTCCTGCTTTTTTTCAAGCGCGCAGATAAGCGTATGCCACGGGAGCGTAGCGCACTTCGTTCGGGCCGGAAATTCGCGCACACCCATGAAGATTTTCAGTTTTCCCAGATGATGATTCGTACCCTTCGGGTCGAACTCGCCGATGACCATCTTGTGGAACTCATCGAATACTACCCGCATTTTTTCGGCGGTTTTGCCTTTTAAAAACTCGGTCATCATCGACGCGCTCGCTTTCGAGATGGCGCATCCGCTTCCTTCGAAGCTGATGTCTTCTATCCGGCCGTTTTCGTCCAGTTTCATGAAGAGTGTCAGCTTGTCGCCGCATAACGGGTTGAACCCCTTGCAGCTGTGCGACGCGTTAT
>JBHHVT010000220.1:0-3894 GCA_046754425.1 Nitrospinota bacterium
GGCGTGATGGAGAGATTCGACAGAATTTCCGCAAAGCTGAAGGCGCTTGCGTTCGGCCGTAACAGCGAAAGGCGAGCGGCGAGCTTTCTTAAAAAAAACGGCTACACGATTATCGATAAAAACTACAACTGCCGGCAGGGGGAGATAGACCTGATCGCAAGCGACGGCGATACGCTGGTCTTTTGCGAAGTGAAGGCGAGAAGCAGCAAGGCTTTCGGAACACCGCTTGAAGGAGTGACGAAGGCCAAGGCGGCAAAGATTCGGAAAAGCGCGGAACACTATATGCTCAAAAACGGGATAAAAAATATCGATTGCAGGTTCGATGTAGTCGCGATTTACGAATCGGGACCGGAAACGTCCATCGAGTTAGTCCGCAACGCTTTTTAATCTGTCCCATGGGAGAGTTCACGCCCGAAAGCGTATAAAATGTCGAACCATCGCGCCTTTGCAGTAAGATGTATGTCTGGTTTTCAGGTAAAAAATAAGGTGGAGGATTTTTGAATAAGATACTGATCGCCGACGACGAAGTAAGCATGATTGAAATGCTGGAGATTATGCTCGGCCAGGAAGGTTACTCTGTCGTATCGGCCGGCAACACTGAAAAAGCGATTGAGCTTCTTGACAGTGAAGATATAGATCTGATTATCTCCGATATCAAGATACCGGAAAAAGGCGGCATATCGATACTGCGCGCCTCCATGCAAAAAGACAGAAGCAGGCCGGTTATCATGATAACCGCGCACGCAAGCGCAGACACGGCGGTGGAGGCGATGAAGATCGGCGCGTACGATTACATCACCAAACCGTTCAACGTGGACGAGATAAGAATCATAATCAGGAACGCGCTTGAAAGGCGCGGCCTTATACTGGAAAACGTCAACCTAAAAAACCAGTTGAAACAAAAAACCGCGCCATGGGAGATACTCGGCAGGTCGGCGGCGGCCCTCGCGGTAAAGGATGTAATCTCCCGCGTGGCGGAATCGAACAGCACCGTTCTGATATCGGGCGAAAGCGGCACAGGCAAGGAGCTTGTCGCAAAGGCCGTCCACCACCAGAGTGCCAGGTACGATAAGCCGTTCCTTTCGATAAACTGCGGAGCAATGCCCGAAATGCTCCTTGAGAGCGAACTGTTTGGCTATAAAAAAGGTTCGTTTACCGGGGCGGCGGCGGATAAGACGGGTTTGCTTGAAGCGGCGAAAGGGGGCAGTTTCTTTCTGGATGAAGTCGGCGAAATGCCGTCGCAGCTTCAGGTAAAGCTGTTACGCGCGATACAGGAAAAAGAGATTAGGCGCGTCGGCGACGTGAATGATATAAAACTGGATGTCCGGTTTATTGCGGCGACAAACATCGACCTCGAAGAAGCCGTAAAGACCGGAACTTTCCGGGAAGACCTTTATTACAGGCTTAACGTAATACATATCGAAGTCCCCCCGTTAAGGGAGCGCAAGGAAGACATACCGATGCTTGCCAAGCACTTTCTGGACAAGCACAATGCGCTCAACAACAAGGTGCTGAAAGGCTTCACGTCGGAAACAATGAAAATCATGGAGGATTACCACTGGCGCGGAAACGTGCGCGAGTTGGAGAACGTTATAGAACGCGCGGTCGTACTGGAGACCACCAAGTGGGTATCGCCCGAAAGCCTTCCGAAGCGTATCCGTTTCCCCAGTTTCGACTCCATGCCGATGCAGATACCGACCGGCGGGCTGGACCTGGAAAAACGGATCGAAGAGATAGAGCAAAAAATGATAAAAAGCGCTTTGGAGCAGTGTTCCGGTTCGAAAAGGGAAGCGGCAAAACTTTTAAACATGAACCTGCGATCATTCCGCTACAAGGTAGGCAAGTATGACATTTAGAATCAGCCGCTTTTTCACCATGGCCGCGGCGGGGGCGTTGCTCCTTTCCGCCTGTGCCACACCGGTGAAACCGACAAAAGAGGCGGAGGTAATAACGCCGCCGCAAGCGGTTATCGTTGAGAAAGATACCACCGCCCTTGATGAAATGCTGGAAAAGGCAAAGCAGGCGGCTGAAGAGTTCGATCTCCAAAAAGAGCTTTCCATCCGCCGCGAAATCGTAAAGCAGTTTAAGGACAACGAGAAATCGGCGGAATCGTACTACTGGCTTGGTCAGCACTACTTGAACCTTAGGTATTACAAGCCGGCGTTGAAATCCTTTAAAAAGGTTGCGGACAGTTTTCCCGGATCCAGATACTATGTGGATTCCTTAATAGGAATCGGGATTAGCCGGGTTTATCTGAAGGAATACGGTAAGGCCGGCGCGACCCTGCGCAAGGCTCTCAAAACAGCCGAATCGGAAGAGCAGAGGTCGAAACTGCTTTACCACCTGGGAGAAAACTACTACCTTCAGGACCGTTACAGCGATGCCGTCGAGCAGTTTATGGCGTGCCGGAAAATTCCGGGAAGTTTCCGAAACCAGGCCGAACGGAGGATATCGAGGATATTCCATAATTTCCTTTCGGAAGGGGAACTATTGGAATTCGCCGATCGTTATAAGACCGATTATCCAGCCGATATCGCGCTTGTCGAGCTGTCAGAGATATACAGGCGCAACGGCGATACGCGGCGGTTTGTGGAGATAAAAAAGCGGCTTGAAGAAGACTTCCCAGCCATAACAATCGCTGAAGAGGTGATGCCGTATCAGGAATCTGTCGAACCACCTGAAGCCATCACTATCGGCTCCATCCTGCCGCTGTCCGGCAAGGACGCCGCCATCGGCGCGCAGGCTCTGCAGGGCATACAGCTTGCCTTTTCCCTTAACAACGACAGGGTTGAGCAGTTGGGAATCCGGTTGATGATAAAGGATTCCGCAAGCGACCCGAACGTTTCCCGCGCCGCCGCCACCGAACTGGCGGGAGATACGTCGGTGCTGGGCATTATCGGTCCGTTCACCAACCGTACCGCCGAGAGCGTAATCGAACCTCTTACGGAATACCCCCTGCCACTGTTTACGCCGGCTGACAATCCCGCAATCGACTCCGCAATAAGCATGGGGCTGCCTTTTTACCAAATCGGCGTTACCGCCGCGACACAGGGGCGCGTCCTGGCGGAGCTGGCTGTAAACAGGCTCGGCGTACGGCGCGTGGCGATTATCTACCAGAACGACGAGTTCGGGGAGAAAGTAACCGGTTCGTTCGCGGATACCGCCTATAGTCTGAACGCGGACGTTGTGGCGCTTGAGAGTTATGAGCCGGATTCAACTGACTTCGGCGAACAGATAAGGGCCATCGGCGGCAGGAGGGATTCTGAAATCCGCGAATTCATCTTTAAAATTGTTACGGAGGAGGAAGAAAGGACGCCGGAGGAGATAAACGAAATCCTGGAAATACTTTACCAGAACGACCTCTCAATACCGTATATTTCAAAATACAAGGAACTGCCGCTGACGGCCAACAACTTCTCCCTCGGCCTCAAAATGAGTTACGACGCCGTGCTGGTTCCCGCGGACGGTGAACGCGCCGGCCTGATACTGCCCGAATTGGCATTTTATAACGTTTCCGGAGTGCAAATACTCGGATCGAGCCGTTACGCTTCAGGTGAGCTTATACGGCTTGGGGGAAGGCATACCGAAGGCGTAGTCTTTCCGGCTGAATTTTTTCCCGGAATAGGAGGCGAGCAAGTCGCCAACTTCATAACCGAGTTTGAAGACGCTTTTGGAACTAAACCGGATATCAACGCGGCTCGCGCATACGACGCGGTCAATCTGCTGCTAACGCTTATGGAAAAGGGAAATCAGACCAGGCCGCTGCTGACAGAAGCAATGAACGTGCTTGACGTCTTTAAAGGAGTAAGCGGTGTGTTGCACTCGGAAGGCTTCGGGATACTGACTAAAACGCCGGTGCTTTTAACGGTAAAAGACCTTAAGATTATAGAGTAC
>JBHHVT010000221.1:0-3864 GCA_046754425.1 Nitrospinota bacterium
GCGGTTCAATTCCGTCCCCGGGCACCAGCCACTTTAGAAGTGGCCAACAATTATTTAGAGATAAAATTTTTTTTTGGTCACGGCTACTGGCGGATTAAATGTAACATTGGTTGAAAATGAAAAATAAAAAGTTGACGCCATATTCGAAGGCTATGAAGTTGGTTCTAAACTCTGCCTTTCCTTTAAACAAAACCAAAGTTTCACTAAAAAAAGCCGCGGGTATGGTTCTTAGGAAACCTGTAAGGGGCGATCGCCCTCTGCCGCCGTTCAACCGCTCCGCAATGGACGGCTACGCCGTAAAGTGCGCCGGTTTTAAAAACGGGAGTGCAAGGCTGAAAATTGCAGGCGTGCTGGAAGCGGGGAGCGAATGGAAGGGAAGACTTAAAAAAGGCGAGAGCGTAAAGATAATGACAGGCGCGCCGCTTCCCGACGGGGCGGAGGCAGTCGTGAAGGTGGAACAGAGCCGCAGGGTCGGGAACGACGTGGAACTGACAGAGCCAGGAATAAATAAATGGCTGAACGTTCACCGCAAGGGAGCGGACTCGAAAAAAGGCCAACTACTGCTGGAGAGCGGTTCGTTTCTTGCGCCTGGCGCGCTGGCCGTCGCGGCATCGGTCGGCGCGGCTACACTTATAGTCACGAGACGCATCAACGTTACAGTCATCACCACCGGTAACGAGCTTATACAGCCGCACAGGAAACCGAAACCGTCGCAGATACGGGACAGCAACTCGGTTTACCTTATGGGACGTTTTTCCGGCATAGGCTGGGCGAAAGCCTCGTACGCGGGAACGGTAATTGACGATCCGAAAAAATTCCGCAAGGCGATAACGGGCGCGATAAAGAAAAGCGACGTGGTTATAGTAACAGGCGGTGTTTCGATGGGCGACTCGGACTACACATACAGGGTGCTGAACGAAATCGGAGTATCAAAAAAATTTCATAAAGCGGCGATCCGGCCCGGCAAGCCTGTATGGTTCGGCAGTAAGGGTAAAACTCTTGTATTCGGCCTACCGGGAAATCCTGTATCGGTGGCGGCAACTTTTCACGAGTTCGTTATGCCCGCCTTAAAAAAGATGGCGGGACTGAGCGACGGTGACGCGCTGCCGATGTCCGTTACGCTTCCGCTCTCGCAGCCGGTAAGGAAAAAACATGCGTTGCGGGAATTCAGGATTTCCGTACTTGCAAACTGCGGAAAATCGGTGGAACCGGTGGCGAGCTATCAGGGTTCCGGCGATTTTGTCTCCGCATCGAAAAGCGACGGCGTTATCGTACTGCCGGAATCGGCAAGGGAACTGAAAATCGGAACGCTGGTCGAGTTCCACCCGTGGAAAACGGGTTAGGTTTGTCGCACAACCTGTTCCTCGGTTTTTGCGGTTACAGCGGCTCCGGTAAAACTACACTTATGGAAAAACTTGCCGCTCTCCTGACGGATAAAGGACTCTCAGTCGGTTATTTTAAACACGACGCGCACAAGTTCGACATCGACCGCAAGGGAAAGGATAGCGACAGGCTTTTTCACGCCGGTGTAAAAACGCTTGCGATAACCTCTCCGGACGAAAGCGCGGCGCGTTTTAAATCGGCCGATCTGGATGGCATGGGCGAAAGTCTGTTTGCCGAATGCGATATCGTTCTTGTGGAAGGGTATAAGAACGCCCAATGGGACAAACTGTGGGTGCACCCGTACGATGGCAGTTCCGATGAACTGCCGGAACTGGATAATCTGGTGGGACAACTGGGTGGCGGCTCGAAGTTAAAGCACGATGATATAACTTCAATAGCATCGTTCGTAAACGGTTGGCTGGAAAAAAAGACGGTGCAAAAACCTCTTTATGGCGGACTGCTAATCGGCGGGAAGAGTGTCAGGATGGGCAGTCCGAAATCTCTGCTGGAGATCGATAGTGAAACGTTTGCGGAAAAACAGTACCGGATACTCCAAAACAAATGCGACGAAGTATATCTGCTCGGTACAGGGAGGTTGCCGGAAAGTTTGCGCGACGCGCCCAGACTGGCTGACCCGCACGGCATTGAAGGGCCGATAGCGGGTTTAATTACGGCGGGGAGGTTCGCGCCGTCCGCAGACTGGCTGGTGCTTGCGGTCGATATGCCCAACGTAAAGGAGTCGCATATCGAAAAACTGCTTACCGGCCGAAAACCGGGTTTCAGGTGCGTAATGGCGCAAAATCCGGATAGCGGTAAAACGGATCCCCTATGCGCGCTGTATTCATCTCAGCTATTGCATATTACCGACGCTCGGCGGCAGGGAGAGCTTTCAATAACAAAACTGCTGGCAAGACTGGGTGAAAAGGGTGCTGAAGGACTGCTGGACGCCACGGCGCTTAAAAACGTAAATAGACCGGAAGAGCTGGATTAATTTGAGTTAAAGTCTTAGGCTTTGCTGCCGGCCTGGTTTTTTACCAGCTTTTGGGCTTTATCAATCTGCTTCAAAATTGCAACAGCTTCCCCTTCAAACTGCTTTTTAATCCGCCTGTAATCCTCTTCTCCCACCTTGCCGGTGTCGTAGTCGAAATCCAGCTCCTTTAACGCCAGTAACGCGGCATCTTTTGCGTAAAGGAGGTTATGGTATTCGTCACCTTCATTGACCGTTGTTTCCTCTTTTGGCCGCATGAACAGGGGATAACCTATCCCGAACAGGACGACGCCGATAAGGAAAATTTCAAGCAGGTACATCTAGGATTCGAATCTCTCCAGCTCGTCGCGCAGCCGTTTATATTGCGGATCGTTTTCATCGGCTTCTTTAAGCGGCTGGTCGTCTTCCAAGGGGCCGCCGGCGGTCGCAAGTTTTTGCTTCCCCGACCACGAGCGAAGCAGCGTAACTATGCCGAAGCCGACTATGAGTATCAATATAAAAGGCGTGATCCACGCAAACAGGTTAAAACCTTTAAAGGTGGGGGCGGCCAGTATGACTTCACCGCGTTCTTTTACCAAATTATCGATTATCTCTGCTCGATTCAACCCACTATCAATCATTTTCCAGATTTTCTTTCGCGTTGGTACCGCAAACGAACAGCTTTCATGAGGACAGCTTTTTAACGTAACCCCGCACCCGCAAAGACACGCAAGGTTTGTTGAAAGGTCATTGAACAGCGAATTTTTCATTTGTGGTGTCATCGGTACGGTTTCGACCGCCCAAGCGGGTGAAACCGCCAAAACAATCAGGATAACGACTAACTTCTTCACGTTTAAATTTTAACATAAGTAATTCGCGCTATGGAATAAAATGCTTGTGCTTTTCTGGAAGTCGTATTATTTCAATAAATAAAAGTCGTGCAACTGCTCTAGAGCGTCATCGGCGTGAATAAATTCAATATTTACCCCCAACTATTTTATGAAGTATAATTATTGGTGTTTCAGGGGTAAAAGGAGTAGGAGGTTAATACGGATGACGGGGAAATACGCGCCGCTTCGCCGGGATCCTTTTATAGTGATGCAAGCCGGGTTTACACTGATCGAACTTATCATGGTTATCGTAATTCTGGGCACTCTTGCCGCGATAGCCTTTCCCCGGTTTGTCGATCTTTCATCCGAGGCCGAAAATGCGGCCCTTGAAGGGGTAGCGGCATCCATGGGTTCCGCCAGCGCAATGAATTACGCGGTTCGCGTCGCATCGGGACGGGTAAAGGGGGCGCCGGTGGCGGACTGTACGGATGTTGCATTTCTGCTTGACGGAGGATTGCCGTCTGGTTATACGGTTAATGCGCAGGCCGTTGCGCCGGGGACAACAGCTTCATGCTCGGTCACGCAGACATCGACCAATGTTCAGGCACTGTTTATTATCCACGGGACAACCTAGCCCGGATTATTCATGAAATGTCCCCTCCTTTTCAAGGAGGGGAATTGAAG
>JBHHVT010000222.1:0-3857 GCA_046754425.1 Nitrospinota bacterium
AAAAGTATGGAGGTTTGCCGCACCCAGGTCCGCGTCTATCAACAGTACCTTTTTTCCTGATTTGGCAAGCAGGATTCCGAGGTTGCTGGCCATAAAGCTCTTGCCTACCCCTCCTTTTCCTCCCGCAATGGTCCATATTTTCCTTTTGGCGGGCTTGACCAGTTTAAGATCTGGGGCACCGCCTTGATTGCGCGCCCTGGCCTGCCCCGCGCCGTATCCGAATTTATTTAACCAACTCATTTTTCAACCCCTCTCCTCTTCTTATTAGAAACTTTGGATCGACTTGCTGAACCGTTCTTCCTGCTCACGGCAAACACGGGTATGGATACCAACACAGGCTGGTCCAGCACTCCAATAAAATCTTCCGGCTTTCTGAATGCCGGATTTAAAAACTCCAACAGCAGTACAAATCCAATCCCCGCGCCGGCGCCGCCGACTACGCCGAACAGGACAATCATCTGTCTGTTGGGTTTAAAAGGTCTTTCCGGGAAATTTGCGGGGTCTACAACCCTGAACCTGGCGCCTTTTTGTCGTTTTTCCAGATTTTGCGCCAGTTTTGCATTCAATTTCTTTTCCAGCAGTGTCTGGTAATTCTGCCTTGTAATCTCATAATCCCTTGTTATGCCGGCCAGTTTTTGCTCGTTCGCCGGTGTATCTTCCACGCGTTTTGCACGCGCGGCTATCTGTGCCCTGATCCTGGCTTCTCTTTCTTTTAGCGACGCAATCTGCGACTTGACCTCTGAAAGCGAGGCATATGTATCACTGGTCTGATCAGGTGGCGAATCTACTGACTGCTCCGCCGCTCCTCCCTCGGCATCGTCGGGGGTGGGGCTCGCTATCTGTTCCTCAAGCTCCTTGATGCGGCTCCTGGCGACTATTACGTCCGGATAGTTTTCTTTATACATGGAAAGAAGAGTCGCAAGTTCTCTTTTCAGTCCCGCGAGCTCTTCCTTTAACGTGTTACCGCGTCGAGCTGTTCCGGGCTGAACGGTACCGGGTTGAGTGGTAGTGGCACCGGATAGAGTGGCACCACTGGATAGGCGGTTTATTTGCTCTTCGAGAAGAGCCCGTCTATCGTGAGAGTTTCTCAACGATTCGCTTACAGACTGGAGCTCCAGTTGAAGCCTGTCAAGAGTCCTCAGATTGGCATCGAGTTGTTCGGGAAGCGCTCCCATTCGCCGTTCCTTGAACTTTCTTATGGCGGCCTCCTGTGCGGTAAGATCCTTTTTGGCCTTTTCCAGCTCTTTTACAAGAAACTTGGAAGTTCCTTCGGCGTATTGTTCCTTTATTTTCAGGTTTTCATCTATAAAAAGCGAAGCAAGAGTGCTGGTAACCTGCATGGTAATTTCCGGCTCTACCCCAACGTAACTGATTCTGAAAGCTTCACCGACATTTCTCCTGTTGCCTCCGGAAACCTCTATCTCTATGTCCTTCCTCATGCGTTCGACAATCGATTCCATGGCCGGTTTTGTCTCCACTTCCTTCCAGATAATCGACTTCAGCTTCCCGATAGGACCGCTCTCCTGCCGTTTTCCATCTTCACCGTAGAGGTGAAAATCGTTGATTATTTTTTCAAGGTTCGTCCTGCTCATCACCTGTTGCTGTATTGTGCTGAGCCTCTGCTCGAACGGCGTGCTGTCGGTGGGAGTAACGTATGCTGCCGGTATCTTTTGCTGTTCTACCAAAATGAACGTCGTCGAACGATAGTAAGCCGGCGAGATGTAAGCAATAAATACGGCTACGGCAGTACCAATCATGACGCAAAGAATAAAAACCCACTTCCGCCTGAAAAGAATATCCAGATAGCCGAAAAAATCCGGCTGCGTCTGATTCATCCGTTAAAACCTCAACTCATTCGGTGTCGCGGTAAGGCCGATAAAAACCTGATCCCTTGCCATGCTTACACCCAGAAGGTCGTCTACCCACTGCTGAAAACGCGTGTAGCGCGCGTCGACGGAAAGCCACTCAAGCACTCTCCAGGCAAAACCGGCATTTGCCGTGTATGAGGTCCTGTCCACGTTGTTGGACGGCTCCGATCTGTTCTTCAACAGGCTGCCGCCCAGGTTTGCGCTGAACGACCTGCCGAAAGTGCGGTTTAAATCAATCGATACGCTATCGCGTATATTAATCTCGTTTGTAAGTCCCGACGTATTCGTAACCGACCGTGAATAGTCCATGTTGAACGATGTCGCCTGGAATGCCTTTGCGTAGCTCGCGCTCGTTGTCCAGTTGGGTGCTTTGTCCAAACCATCCGTATAGGCCGCCCCGCCGGAAACGCTTATGGAAACGCCAGGGGACAACTGATTGCTTACGCCCAGCTGAGCGGAGTGGGTCTCCGTACTGCTTTCGCCGACAGCCGATGCGTAGTGATTTTTCGTATACCTGTACGACATCGTAAAAGCGGTGTTCAAACTATATATATAACTCCCAGACAGCGACGCGGAATCCGTCCTGGTATCGAATAACGATTCGTCTTGAAAATCCTGCATGGTATTCTCCAGCGTGAGGCTTACGGACCCCGCTGAACTCAGGCTCCTGCTAAGTGTCGCAAAAGCGAAGTTCGACACTATGTCATCGCGTGAAGTCTGAACACCAACATCGGATGCCTCTAGCGAATCCGGCGTAAACCTGTAAGTGTCACTGGCCGACAGCGATGTCTCCGGCAACGGTTCCGATTCGACAGCGATATTGCCTGTATGGCTTATGTAGTCCAGTTCCCGAAGGCGCGAATATTGCCTCGAATCGAGCCTGTACGAGCCGCTGTATTGAGTCCTTGTCGAAAGGCTGCGTACCGCGAGCTGCGGCGAGATTTCAGTAATAAAATCCTGCTTTATATCTCCGCCCTCACCGGTCAGGAAAGGATTGCTGTCCCACTGCTCACCCAGCCTTAATGACGGAATCAGGCTGACGCCGTCCGCTATGGCGGTGCCAACCATGTGAAAACCGACAAGCACCATATTGAAAATAACCATTACCATCAACCTACGGAACAAAGATCGTGTCTCCCGGCATAAGGATAAGATTATTATCCTTGTCCTTTTTAACGTTAACGATGTCTCCAAACCTGATTTTTATCTTCTTTCGCTTTCCGTCTCCGTTTTCGCGGATAAGTACAAGACTGTTTTTCGACGCAAACTGGTTAAACCCGCCGGCCATGGCAATCGCCTGAAGCACGGTAGTCCTGCTCTTGATCGGGTAAGCTCCCGGGTTCGTAATGTCGCCCACGATAAAAATCCGGCGGCTGTTGACTTCCTGAACTATTACGGCGACTTCGGCCGACTTTTGATAATTCTTGATCTTTTTCACTATCTCTATGCGTAGTTCGTCAGGCGTGCGGCCCGCGGCCTGAATATCGCCCAGCAACGGAAGGCTGATCATCCCATCGGGCCGTACCGTGACCAGTCTCGACAGTTCGACATTCTTCCAGACCAAAATGTCCAGGACATCTTCCGTTCCTATTACGTACTCACCCTTTTTTACCGTTGACGGAGCAGCTGTTTTTTCGGCGGCCGCGCTGTATGGATATACAAGGCTAACGCCTGCGGTAAATGCCAAAAGCAGCAGTGCCAGGGCCATCCGATTGCCGCTTTTCATGCTTAATCTCCTTTGACTGTTCATGTTCGCCACCAACCCGGACAAACTCATTTTATAAAAGCCTCAATCCTGACTGTGATGTTTTAGGGTCGTGTTGTTTGGTCCATACGGCCATTGCCGGCCTATGTATATTCAGCCTGTCCAGGTTGAAATCCAGGATTGTTTCAATAGGTATCGCATAACCTTTATAAGCGATCCTTGCTCCGTCCACTGATAAATCCCTGACTATTGCCTGTCTTTTCTCTTCATCGACTGTGAAGGTA